>CAZVAY010000272.1:0-3563 GCA_964625265.1 uncultured Sphingobacteriales bacterium
AAGTTGGCCGATAACAGTTTTTTTTACGCCTTTGAAGATATGTTCCGGGTTTCGGTGAGCGCCTCCAACCGGTTCTTTGATCACCATGTCCACCAGGTTTTCTTTTTTAAGATCCGTTGGGCATAGTTTGAGCTGGGATGCTGCTTCAGGTACTTTGTCCATCTTCTTCCACAGCAACGAAGCACACTGTTCGGGAGAGATAACAGAAAACCAGGCATGTTCGAGGATCAGTAACCTGTCGGATACAGCCAATGACATGGCCCCAGCGGATGTTCCTTCTCCAATGATGACCGACAACATCGGTGTCGCTAATTGAAGGGATGTTTTAATGATACTGGCAAGTGCACGGGAAACACCTTCTTCTTCGGATTTTGTTGTGAGTGCGGCACCGGGAGTATCGATAAATTTAATTACTGGCAAACCGAATTTTTCAGCCATTTGCATGAGTCGTCTGGCTTTTCTAAATCCTGCAGGACCGCTCATTCCGAAGTTTCTCTGCTGTTTTTCGATCACAGTCCTGCCTTTTTGCTGTCCTATTACCATCACTTTTCTATCATCAATGGTGGCAAGTCCGCCAATGATGGAAGGGTCTTCACCCAGCGCCCTGTCCCCATGAAGTTCGATAAAATTTTCAGCCATATATTCAAGATAGTCCATAAAATACGGCCTGTCAGGATGCCTGGAAAGTTGAACCTTTTGCCAGGGAGACAGCTTTTTATAATATTCCTTACGTTGTGCTTCCAGCGTTTTTATTGTTTTCTCCTCTTCGCCATCCTTGCTTTTGAGTTTCTCAATTTTTAATTCCAGTTTCTCAATATTTTTTTCAAAGTCAAAATAAAACATCATTTACCATGTTTTGGTGAACATTTCAGGATCAAAAATACGGGTATGGCTAACATAATAGCTGTCAGTGGGTTCTGTTGAAGTTTTCTTTTCTTTTTTCGATAACCGGTAGAAAAATGAAACGGGGGTAAGAACAAGGTAAAATACCAGGGTAAATAATACACTGCCTGAGACAACCGAAAGTATGCCAGCAAGCTTCATCCATCCGGTATAAATGAGCTTACCCAGGAAAGGGGAAATCAGGCCCGCAAGCAACAGAACAAATCCGGGAATCATTATCCATAGGGTTTTGAAAATTATTGCGAGGACAACACTGGCTGCAAACAGCAGGATAACAAGTTCTCTATGTTTCCGTCTTTCCATTTAAAACAAAGAATAGATGAAGGGTGCAACAACAGAATTTCCGGCCAGGACAACAATGGCCCCGATGACAACAATGAATAGAATTACAGGCAAAAGCCAGAATTTTTTACGCTCTTTCATGTATTGCCAGATATCCCTTAGAAAATCCATAAATCTTATTTATGTTCAAATGTACATGATTTTTTTCATTACAAATTGCACAGGGACGGATGAAAAAAATTCATAGAAAAGCGAAGTACTTCTGACTGAAAATTAATTAAATGAGCAAGGCCGGAGGTCATTTACCTTTTTTGGCGATATCAGCGATGACCTTGGCAATTGCTAACAAAGCCAGTACAATAGCAAAAATACCGATGTAAATGTTTGTCTTATAAAATTCAATCGCCAGCCAAACAGCCAGGATGAAAATGATTGATATAGAGATAAAAGGGTTGTTTTTTTTAACGAATGGGTGAGAGGCATAAATTCTTTTAAGAATAAAGGCAACCGCCAGAAGGCCAATGAGGATGTATTTCCAGGTGTTTTCCATGAATGATTATTCAATCAGTGATTTGAGTTTAGTAAATATTTCAGTATTGTCGTAAACACCATCAAAAAGTTCGGCACCTGGCCCATGGGCAAAAACCGGGACAAGCGAGGCCGTGTGGTTTTTTGTAGTCCAGCGGTTAACAACTTTTTTTGTTTTGAGTGAACCCCCATTGATCGAAAGCCCGCCAGTTTCGTGGTCGGCCAGGACAAGGATCAGGGTTTCGTTATCACTCCCCAGAAATTCCCAGATGTTGCCGATAACGTCATCAAAATCCCGCATTTCCCCCAATAAATAAGGAGTGTTTTTGGCATGTCCGGCCCAGTCAATCTGTGATGCTTCAAGCATCAAAAAGAAACCTTCTTTATCCTTGATCAGGGTACGAAATGCCCTTTGCCAGGCATGCATTAAATAATCATCCCTGTTTTTTTTGTTTTCAAGGTAATCGTTGGCTACCAGCATCAGGGCTTTTCTTGACGACCTTTTATCAATTTTCCCGATGTCATCAACAAATTTGTATTTCTTTGTCATAAACATCTCAACTAAGTCCTGGTTATCTTTCCTGTTTTTGAAATATTTTAACCCACCACCGATAATGATATCCAGGTCGGCATTGTACAGGTCGAGGGCAATTTCTTCGTCCATGGTCCTGGATGGCTGATGGGAATAATAGGCAGCCGGGGTAGCATGGGTTACCGATGAGGTTACCACTATCCCACAGGCTTTGTTTTTTTCTTTTGCAATTTCCATGATCGATTTTACCGGAACCTTATTGGTATCAACGCCTATTGCTCCATTGTAGGTTTTAACCCCACAGGCCATGGCAGTGGCTGCAGCGCCTGAATCAGTGATCAGGTCACTGGCAGAAAAGGTTTTGATAAAACCAATATGATCAAATTTAAACAGGTTCAGGTCACCTCCGTTTGCCACCATGGCTGTTGATATCTGGCCAACGCCCATTCCATCACCAATCAATACAATAATATTTTTAGGTTTTTTAACCTGACCGTTGGATGTGAATAGGAAAAGGGCCGAAATGGCAATCAGGAAAAATGTACGTGTCAGTTTCATTTTCGTGAGTTAAAAGGTAGTTTTATAAAAATTTCCGGGATAAGCCTTAACAAATCCCTTGAATTCAAGATTCAGTAATTTAACTGATAGATCAGACGTTGAAAACGAATTGATTGTTGCAAGTTTGTCGATGTGGATCTTACCTTTTGATTTGATTGTTTTTACAATGAGCCTTTCTCCTTCATCAAGGCTGCTGAGGCTGGGTGTTTTGGGTTTGGTATGTCCAGTTTTGGTTTTTTCCCATCCCAGATGGTATGCGATATCATCAGCCGAATGAATAAGGTTGGCTTTTTGTATTCTTACCAGGTTGTTACAACCTTCCGAATACAGATCACCAAGTTTACCTGGAACAGCAAACAAGGACCTGTTGTACGACCAGGCGATTTCAGCGGTAATCAGTGCTCCGCCCCGTTTGGCTGTTTCCACTATAACCAGGCCGTCAACCAATCCGGCAACAATGCGGTTTCTCTTGGGAAAATTCTCCGGGGAAAGTTTTGTTTCCGATAATAATTCTGTCACCAGGCCACCGTTTTCAATCATTTTTACTGCCAGTCCTTTGTTCCGGTAAGGATAAATTTGATCCAGGCCATGGCCCAGCACCGCTACTGTCGGTATATGATTATCGACCGAAGCCTGGTGGGCATACTGGTCTATCCCATAAGCCAGGCCGCTAACAACCAGTACATCATAGGCAGCAAGTTGGGTAACCAGGTTTTCGCATACCTCACGGCCATATTCGGTAGCCCTCCGGGTACCGACA
>CAZVAY010000273.1:0-3528 GCA_964625265.1 uncultured Sphingobacteriales bacterium
TGCCATATATGAGCAGCCCAGGTAAATCCGGCCAGTGAAAGGGCAAGGATAATAATACCCGGCCAGTCGAGAGCTTCTTTACCCGCTATTTTGTTAACCGGGACCAGGCGCCATGCACCCAATGCCAACGCAATCGATATAGGGATATTGATCAGGAAGAGGGCATTCCAATCAAAATATGACAGCAATATACCGGCTATTACCGGCCCGATAATAAAGGCAATACCGAATACTGCACCCAGTAGTCCCAGTATTCTTCCCCTCTTTTCCTGTGGAAAAACATCGCCCACAACAGCAGTGGCAACAGGAAAAATACCGCTGGCACCAAAACCCTGAATAGCACGACCGGCCAGCAGCCACTCAATATGCGTGGACATTGCTGATACCAAACTACCGATAGCAAAAAGGGTAATGGAACTTATATAAATGCTTCTACGCCCGAACACATCTGACAAGCGTGTAAGCAAGGGTAGCCCCACCAGGTTGAACAGGATGTAGATTGAAAAAATCCACGAAAGAAGACGTTGGTCAACGTGAAGGCCTTTTTCTATAGATGGCAGGGCCGGGCCAACAATTGAAATATCCAGGGCCCCCATTAACACACCAAAAAATAATAGAATAAGCAGGTTGCGGTTTTGTTTATTTCCCATCTAAAGCCAATTTATTCAGTTCTGCCACAAATGTATCTATTTCTTCATCAGAAAATCCTTTTTCACAGGCAGCATCTTCGAGTGTTCCCCAGACCGGTTCCCCGCAAATGATACAGCGGATACCTTTCCGGCTTAAATAATCAACGGCTACCGGCAGGAAGTTAACCAGATCTTCAATAGCTGTTCGTCTTGTAATCATCATGATGAGAATTCAAAACCAGGCGGGTGGTCAAATATTTTGCCAACATCAAAAAACAGGTTTTTTTCTGACATCTTTAATTTTATGAAATAAAGTAATTTATGTATATTTGAAATCAACTATCCGATTTGGCAGGATGAATCAAATTTTGAAAAGAGCAAACAACCCTGAACAAACACAACATAACTACAACAGGGTTACCTGGTTTTACGATTTCTGGGGCAGGGTCACTGAAGCCAAAGCCGCACGTAAAGTCCTGGAATTGGCAGACATAAAAGACGGCATGCAAATCATTGAAACGGCCTGTGGTACCGGGGTCGTACTTGAACAGATACTGGAGCAAAACCCTTCCGGCCATACCGTTGGTTTTGACCTCTCATCAGGTATGCTGGAACTGGCTAAAAGAAGGATACAAAAAGGCAATTATTCCCATTATGAATTAACGACAGGTGATGTCCTGAACATGAATTACCCAAACGACAGTTTCGATCTGCTGATTAACAATTTTATGGTTGACCTCATGCCGGAGGACAGCTTCGGGCTAATTGCCTCTGAATATTTTAGGATATTAAAACCAAACGGCAGAGCTGTTATTTCAACATTTTCTTTCGGAACAAAGCCCGTTCATAAATTATGGTACTATACCGCAAGGGCTTTCCCAAACCTGCTCGCAGGTTGCAGGCCTGTTCGCTTTGCACCCTATCTGGAGCAGGCGGGATTTCAGGTTGCTGAGGTTATTGAAATAAGCCAGAATACATTTCCCTCTCAAATAATAAAAGCGATTAAAAAATGAAAAATGTCTTATTAGCAGGTGCAACCGGATACCTGGGCAATTTTATTTTACATGAGTTGCTAAAACAAAATTACAAGGTGAAGGTCATTGCCAGGAAACCTGAGAAAATAAAGGAACAAAAGGCAGATGTGATCCAGGCTGAAATCACCAAACCGGAAACACTTGATGGCTGCTGTGAAAACATGGATATTGTTATAACTTCCGTAGGTATTACCCGTCAGCGGGATGGGATGACTTACATGGATGTGGATTACCAGGGCAACCTCAACTTGTTGACAGAAGCGAAAAAGAGCCGGGTCAAAAAGTTCATTTATGTATCCGTTTTAAAAGGAGATGAACTGACAGAGTTGAAAATTTGCGAAGCCAAGGAAAAATTTGTCGGGGAGGTGGAAAACTCAGGATTGAAGTATTGTATAATACGCCCAAGTGGTTTCTTTTCTGATATGGGCGATTTTTTTGAAATGGCAAAAAAAGGCAAGGTATACCTGTTCGGAGACGGGCAATACCGTTTTAACCCCATTCACGGGGAAGACCTGGCCGAAGCCATTGTCAAACAGATTGACAGCGACAATAAAGTGCTCAATATCGGAGGCCCCGAAGTGATGATACATGATGAAATTGCCGGTACCGCCTTTAAAGCATTAGGAAAAGAACCTAAGATTTCACACATCCCCTTGTGGGTAGTCAGAATGATTTTGTTCCTGATAAGAACTTTTACAGGCGTCAAGACCTATGGCCCTATTGAATTTTTTATGACCGTGCTCACTAAAGATGCACCAGCGCCAACTTACGGCAAGCATACCTTGCTGGAACATTTTACCCAACTTGCTAATAAAGAAGCTAACTGACCCAATTGAGGGTATATCTATTTCTGGCTACTGACTTACGATACTTAATTTTGGGATAACCCACAATAACTGACATCACAGCATCGTGGTTTTCCGGAATTTTAAAGATTTCCCGAACCTCCTTTACTTTATTGATCGCTGCCGGAATTATTCCAATCATACTGGAACCCATGCCACACGACTGTGCAGCCAGCATGGCCATAGTAGCATAGATCAGGCTATTGTTGGTGTGCTCCTCAGCATGTTGCTCCGCATGAAAGATCATCAGGGCCGGGGCCCCCCTGCTAATTCTATCACCATATTCAAGGTTGTAATTGCCAATCCTTGCAATAGGAGCCAAATGAGTCTTCAACGTATTGTACGTTTCCTTCCCTTTTTTCTTTTTAATCATAAATGAGAAGAAGCGGCTGTCAACCCAGCCGGGAATGGATTTTAGGAACTTTTCAATATGGGGCAAGGAAGATTCTATCACTTTTCTGCTGTTGACTACAGTGATATGCATCTTTTCAGGGTGCGAACCAAAAGGTGCATAATTAATAGCATCCACAATTTTTTGGAGTATCTCATCCGGGACCGGTTTGTCTTTAAAATTCCGGTATGACCTTCGATGGGACAAAAAATTCATAAAACTGCTATAATCAACCGTGTTTTCTTCAAGGTCCATTAGCTCTTTGCCATATTCGAGCCCTTCGACTAAGGCTGCACCTGATTTACAAACAGCCATACACTGCCCACAGGCAAAACATACCTGTACACGGTCTTGAAGAAATTGGGTTTTGCCATTTTCATCGGTACCTAAAATATTGCATGGGCAAACCTGGATACAAAGTTTACACTGAGTGCATATTTCCTGATTGATTGTATTGTTCATGAAACGACATTGAGTGTTTTCCAAACTCACCTGGCCCGACATTCCTGGCCTTCCCATCCCGCATTTGCGAAATTATGAATTATTCAGGATAAAATATCCGAAACAAAACAAATAATTTTTAATCGTTCCCAGTCAGAAATGTAGTACGATAAAGGTTAACAATTTAT
>CAZVAY010000274.1:0-3451 GCA_964625265.1 uncultured Sphingobacteriales bacterium
TGCCAGCGGTGCGGGAAGCCACCCTGCCGGTGCACAGCAAAGGTTTATTTGAAATTCTGTTTATAAACCATAAATGGATTAGCCGATTTTTATTTTCAATGTCGGGGTTAACCTACTATGTGCCTGATAGGACAATGGAGTCATCAGACCTGACAAATAATTGAAATCAAATAATTCGTCAGCCCTTTAGTTGAATATTTCATTTTTATGAATTAATGAGGTTAACTTTGCATTTTTAAAATAAAAAAAATCAGATATGAATATTCATGAGTTTCAGGGTAAAGGAATTTTAAGACAATTTGGTGTTCAGGTGCCGGAAGGAGTCGTGATCACACATGCTGACCATGCTAAAGATGCCGCACGCGAAGTTCAGGACAAAACGGGAACGGATTCCTGGGCGGTCAAAGCACAAATCCATGCAGGAGGCCGTGGAAAAGGCGGTGGGGTTAAAATTGCCAAATCACTGAATGAGGTGGAAGATTATGCCAGACAAATCCTGGGCATGACCCTGGTAACACATCAAACAGACCCTGAAGGGAAGCTGGTCAGAAAAGTATTGATTGAGCAGGGTATTTACTATCCGGGCCCTGAAGAAGTAGAGGAATATTATATGAGCGTTCTGCTCAATAGAAATACAGGGAAAAACATCATCATGTACTCTACCGAAGGAGGTATGGACATTGAAACCGTAGCTGCCGAGACACCCCATTTGATCTTTAAGGAGGAAGTCGATCCTGCTGTTGGTTTGCAGGGCTTTCAGGCAAGGCGTATAGCCTTCAACCTCGGATTAAGCGGCACATCCTTTAAGCAGATGGTGAAATTTGTGTCAGCCCTTTATCAAGCCTACGAAGCCACCGATTCATCCTTGTTTGAGATCAATCCTGTCCTGAAAACTTCAGACGGTAAAGTGTATGCAGCCGACTCAAAAGTGAACCTGGATGACAATGCTTTGTTCCGTCACCAGGATTATGCTTCATTACGCGACCTTAATGAGGAAGATCCGCTGGAAGTGAAAGCCAATAACAACCACCTGAATTATATTAAACTGGATGGCAACGTTGGCTGTATGGTTAATGGTGCCGGGCTGGCCATGGCTACCATGGACATGATCAAACTTTCAGGCGGCTCACCTGCCAATTTTCTCGATGTGGGCGGCACAGCCAGTCCTAAAACAGTAGAAGCAGGGTTCAGGATCATTACCGAAGACCCCAATGTCAAAGCTATACTGGTCAATATTTTTGGTGGCATTGTCCGTTGCGACAGGGTGGCACAGGGAATTGTAGATGCCTATAGCAACATTGAAGCTTTCAATACTCCCGTTATTGTCCGCCTGCAGGGGACAAATGCTGAAGAAGGCAAAAAACTGATTGACGACAGCGGATTGAAAGTGTACTCGGCCATTCACCTGGAAGAAGCCGCAGAGTTGGTGAAAAAGGTTGTGGCATAAGGCTTTGTTGGATTCGGGATATTTTTTCACTTTTTTTTTGAATTCCCATGAAATAAATGTATCTTATTGCAATAATTTTATGGCTGTTTTAAGTACCAAAATCCATTTCCAGCTTTCTTTTAATCAAAAAATTCTAAAAGTATGCTTTTAAAAGTTTTTGCAGAGAATCCCTCTGCACGTCATATTAAAATTATTCTCGAATCATTGGCCAGGGGAGAAGTCATTATTTATCCTACAGATACAGTATATGCCATCGGCTGTGATATGCACAACAAAAAAGCCATCGACAAGCTATGCCAGGTGATAGGTAAGAAACCCGGGAAAGCTGATCTATCAATTATTTGCTCCAACCTTTCTAATATTTCGGACTATACTGCACCTTTCGACAAAAGTATTTATAAGTTGATGAGGAAGGTGTTGCCCGGCCCTTACACCTTTATTTTGAAGGCCAATTCCAATGTGCCCAAAATCTTTAATTCAAATAAAAAAACTGTCGGGATCAGGGTTCCTGATAACAACCTGACACGGGAAATAGTTGAAGAATACGGTAATCCGATTGTCACTGCTTCGATCAAGGATATCGAAGATGATATTAATGAGTATCCTACCGACCCTGATGTAATTATCGAAATGTTTAAAAAGAAAGTAAACCTGATCATTGATGGTGGCACCGGAGGGAATATTCCTTCAACTGTGGTCAATTGTTCTAACGGGGAAATAGAAATTGTCAGGCAGGGAAAAGGAGAGCTTGTACTCTAACCTGAGTAATTCTGGAATCCGTAACAGAATACATGATGGGTTGAAAATCCGGTTAATCCGGTTTAATCTCTTACAATACCTTTGACAAATCCTGGAATATCCCAGTTGCCGAAGTTGCCGGAACTCATCAATAAGAAGATGGAATTCTCAGGATTGAGCCTGGATAATGAAGTTTGCAAATCCTTAGTTTTATAATAAACATGTATCCTCTTGTCGCTGAATGCCTGAATGATCTCCTCAGGCGTAAATAATTTCATCTTTTTCAATTCAACGGATTCTTCGTTGATATACAGGAATACATGATCAGCTCCGGCAGTAGTACCTGCATACTGGCTGATAAATGCCGGGTTGAGGCTACTGTATGTGTGCAGTTCAAGGCAGGCTATCAATTTTTTGTCGGGATATTGTTCCGAAATCCCTTCAATAGAGCCTTTGACTTTTGATGGAGCATGGGCAAAATCCCGAAAAAACAAGGTTCCGTTTTTTTCTGCAATTTTTTCAAGCCTTTTGCCGGCTCCTTTAAAATCCTGAATAGCTGTGTAAAAAACCTCCGGTGTCACGCCAATCTGTTCCAGTACCAGCCGGGCCCCTTCCATATTAACCAGGTTGTGTACACCCTGCATTTGGAGAGGTAGTTCCCTGTCAAGATAGTTGAGCACTAACCGGCCGTTTTGAATGATAAACTGTGGTTTTTGATAAGGTATATTTCTGAGTTTTTCAAATTTGGATACAATCGTGGATAGTTCAGGGTCATGCCTGTACCAGGTGAGAAATGCATTTTCGGGCATGCTCTCAATAAACAGCTCAAATTGTTTTTTATAAATATCGAAAGTAGGAAAAACGTTCATGTGGTCCCAGGCAATGCCACTGATCAGGGCAATATTGGGTTTGTACCACAAAAACTTAGGCCTTTTATCCAGTGCCGAAGTCAGGTATTCATCAGCTTCCACTACCAGCAGGTCTGAATTTTCCGACAAGCGGACACTGTCTTCAAATCCTTCAATTTTTGACCCGACCAGGTAGTCAAAGTCATAAGAAATCCTTGACAATACATGCATGACCATTGAGGTGATGGTCGTTTTCCCGTGGCTGCCAGCAATAGCAATTCTCTTTTTGTCTTTTGCATGCTCATAAATGAGTTCAGGGAAAGATTTTATCGGAATTCCGAGTGAAAGTACTTTTTGCAATTCGGGGTTTTCTTCCCTGGCATGCATACCTAAAACAACATAGTCAAGTGCCTTGCTT
>CAZVAY010000275.1:0-3420 GCA_964625265.1 uncultured Sphingobacteriales bacterium
CTGGTTGCTATTAAATCTTTATTATCGGTAGTAACTCGCAGAAAATTCCAAGTGGGATTTATTATATTTATTTCTTCAATTAAGAAGGCAATTTCTTTTACAAACCCACCCGTACCTATAATTACAATATCTTTCATTTTCATAATAATTACAATATTACACTACTGGGAATATTAACCACCCTTTCTTCCAGCCATTCGGAATTAGTCAGGTCATCATGGTAACAGTCTTTGAACATTTCCAGTTTATGGGTCAGCTTCCAGATAGGCCTGGTCATAATACCCTTATCGTTGGTGTACCTTAGAAATTTTTCTCTTTCTTCAAAATCCCTTAAAATAATTGCATTGAGCCAAAAATTGGGCCTTCCTTTCAATTGGTATTCAAAAAAATCAACACCGGTATCCTTAAAAAATGCCGTATACTTTTCTGCCAGTTCTTTTTTCTTTTCAAGGAACATGGGCAGGTTTTCCAGTTGGGCTACACCCAATGCGGCATTGAGGTTGGGCAGGCGGTAATTGTATCCTATCTTGTCGTGTACATATTCCCATTTATGGGGGACTTTTGCCGTAGTGGTAATGTGTTTGGCCAGTTCCGAAAGTGCTTTATCGTTAGAAATGATCATTCCCCCGCCCCCGGTAGTAATAGTTTTGTTACCGTTAAAACTCAATATCCCGAACAAGCCAAAAGTACCGGTATGTTTTGGGCCCACAAAACTCCCGATAGATTCAGCCGCATCCTCTATCAGCACAATTTTGTATTTTTTACAAATGGCACTAATTTCCTCTATCCGGCATGGAAACCCGAAAGTATGCATGGGCACACAGGCTGAAATCCTTCTGCCGGTGTTTTTATTGTATAGAAACCCATCTTTCCCCCGGGCACATTGACGGGTTAAAAATGCTTCCAGCCTTGAGGCTGACATGCCTAAAGTGTCCCTGTCAACATCAATATAAACAGGATAAGCTTTTAGGTAGGAAATAGCATTTGAAGTAGCAATAAAACTCAAGGCTTGTGTGATGACTTCATCCCCTTCCCTGACTCCCCCAAGAAGCAGGGCAATATGCAAAGCAGAGGTACCATTACCTACGGCAACAGCAAATCCTGCCCCGGTGTAGGAAGCCATATCTTTTTCAAAACGGGTAACATACTGGCCAACAGATGATACAAAAGTTGATTCAATAGTATCCAGCACGTATTTCTTTTCATTGCCAGGAAACCGGGGTTCATGAAGCGGAATAAACGCATCGCTCTGGTAAAGTTCGCGGGAAAAATGGATAAAGCTATCGATAAAATGCTTGTTCATTGTTTATTAAACGTTTCTGTATTTGGCATCATCCGGGTTGGCAAGGAACCCCTGCATAATAATTTCTTTTACCTGGCGAATACCGTCAGGAACCCTCCTGGTTATGGTAAACCCCAATTCATTGCTGATCTTTTCAAAAGATACCCGGTAATCACGTGGGTCTTCATCTTTTTGAACATAACGGATTCTGCCATCAGGGATCTGTTTGAGGATTTCGTCAACAATCATTTTCTTGGTATAATTCTCCGAAGTATCGCCCACATTGAACACATTGAAAGCTGTTTTTTCCGGTGAAGATTCCAAAACCAGTTTCATACTCCGGGCCAGATCGAGTACATGACAGTAAGGACGCCAGAATTGTTCACCAAAGATTACCAGTTCCCTGCCCATGGCCAACTCCCGTGTAAATTCATTGACGGTCAGGTCGAACCTGATCCTTGGGCTTAACCCATATACAGTGGAAAATCTCAGGCAGGTAGGCTTGCATGTATTCTGCTTGTTCTGAGACAATAAAAACATCTCTGATGCCACCTTGGTTTCGGCATAATGGGAAACGGGTTTTAATTCCGAATTTTCATCCACAAAAACAGAGGGATCATCCATTTTCCCATAGTTACTACAGGTAGAAGCAAAGATAAACCGGCTGGCACCAGCTGCATTACCGGCACCGTACAGCAATTTTGTCGATTCAAAATTCGTCTGTGTCGCCAGTTCGGGTTCTTTGGAACAGGCCGGATCACCTACTATGGCTGCCAGGTGCACAATGGCATCCATATCCACAACTGCATGCCGGACTGTTTGTTCATCCCTGACATCGCCTTTGACAAATTCAAAATGATCATGATTTAATAATTCCACAATGGTCTCCCCACCAAAGCGGAGGTTGTCAAGCACACGTACATGATACCCGTTATTAATCAATATCCGGCATAAAACCGAACCGATATAACCTGCGCCCCCGGTTATTAACACTTTCTTCATAAACCTCAATTCAATTTTAAAACAAATTTAGGTGAAATACCGCTAACCCGATAAAGAAGAAATAGACGGAAGGTTCAGTTCCTGAGTTTCCTTGCCACTTTTAGCAACATGGGGTAAAGGCCGGTCTTCTTCAGGATTTCAAAAACTGCAGCCTTCATATCCTGAAAGGTGTAAAGCATCAAGCCTGATGTTTTATTTGTTCGTGAATACCGTGACTTCGCCAGATGGATATTGCCGGTTGAAACCTTCAAACCCAGGAATTGTTCTATCCGTTTTATAACGCTACCCGGATCTTCCATTAAATCCCGATAATATACGGGCAGGGTTTTTTCCCCGCATTGCTCTTCCCAACCCCTGTAAAACCTGTTCAACTCATCAGCCAATCCGGATTTTTCTGCATGGGCCAGCCATTCGTCCTCATTGTTAAATCCGGCAAATACCCCCTTGTTTTTACTCAATCCTTTTTGGTACGACCTGAAATAAGACTTAAGAATATCAACAGGTTCCCTGAGTAAAACCACTTTACTGATATCTTCCAGTTTTTGCAGGTTGTTTGGGGTTGGCGGTATATGCTGCTTGTAAATTTTCGATTTGTCCGAAAATACCTTAATGAGCCCGTCATCCAACTCCCGCACATCAGTATGAAAATTTGCCAGCGACCTGTAATCATCCGGTACTTTCCCGGGCAGTGCAAATTTTTGTTCCGCCTCAACCAGGTGCAGCTTTCCAATTGTTTTTAGCAGGGAAGTACTGGCGCTCTTAGGTATAGCGATAATGAGCATTACAATATCTAATGTTATTTTAATCTGAATTAATCGTGTTAAAGAATTATCTATTAATTAATATTTTTTTTATCCAGGTACTATTCCTATTAGTAACCTTAACGACATAAAGGCCATTCGTTAATTCAATTTGATAATCATTTAAATTATAGGAATTGAACCTCATTCTGAAGATAATAAAAGATTCGGATATAGCAAAGTTTTACTATCGAATTTACCTAATTGATAATGAAATCGACTCCGCACCCGTGAAGGGCGCGGCTACCGTGAATTGAGCCTTGTAGGCGTAGGGATCCATGTCTGCGTCGGGGCCGCTAGCAGCCATTTCCACTAATTATTAAAAAAACTACTACC
>CAZVAY010000276.1:0-3391 GCA_964625265.1 uncultured Sphingobacteriales bacterium
CGTGTACGAGGTGATGTTGTTGAGGTGTATCCATCGTATAGACAAGATGCATTAAGAATTGAGTTTTTAGGGGATGAGATTGAAAAAATATCCCAAATTGATCCACTCACAGGAAACATCTTATTAAACTTGGGATCTGTTGCCATATACCCAGCAAAGCACTTTGTTTTAGAGCAACCCAAACTAGATTCTGCACTGGGTAGTATCGAGGAGGAGATGAAGCGGCTGGATTTCGACGAGGTGCGGGCCGATCCGATGGGCAACCTGATCGGGCGCATCGGCTCCGGGACCCAGGGGAGTGCGCCTGGACAAGGCCTTTAGCCTCGCTGAATTTCTTGAAGGAAAAGTTGATTAATCGTTTGCCGATGCCCGTCTTAACCGGTCGTTGATAGCCAGCCCCAACCCAAATTCAGGTAGTTTCTCAGCAATGATAAGATCTGCACCGGAGTTTTCTGCTTCGTACATGGTGCTGAAGAGATTTCTTGCGGCTTCTGCCATATCCTCGTTGAGTGTTAATGGAAGGTTTACAATCCCCGGATAATGATGCTTTCCTGAAAAAGTGATCAGGGTAATTTTTTTGTCCTTGTATTGACGGACTAAATCTGCCACCTTTCCGAAATATAGGGGGATAGCCGGTGAATAGTGGCTTTTTAGCTGTCCGGGTGCTACGATAGAATTGTTTTCAGGGGTTACAATACTGCCTTTGAAAACTTCTTTTAATTGATCAGGGCTGGTACTGCCAAACCGCAGGACTTGTAATTTCCCTTCTGAGAAATGTACAATGGTGGATTCAACGCCAAGGGAACATTTACCACCATCTAAAATCATAGGAATACTGCCTTTTAACTGTTTTAATACATGATGCGGTGTAGTAGGGCTGATACGGCCAAAAAGATTGGCGCTGGGTGCAGCCAGCGGGAAGTCAAGACGTAACAACAATTCGAGGGTAAGCGGTTGATTGGGAATACGAATAGCAACCGTAGGCAATCCACTTGTGACCAGTGAAGGAACCAGCTCATTTTTATCAAAAATATAGGTCAGGGGCCCCGGTGAAAATTTTTCTGCCAACAGGTAATAAGCATCCGGGATATGCCTGACATACCTACTGGCCTGTTCCAAAGAGGCAACATGCATGATCAATGGGTCGAACGATGGCCTGTGCTTGGTTTCGTATATTTTTAACAGGGCATTTTTATCCAACGCATTCCCGGCCAGCCCGTAAACTGTCTCTGTCGGGACAGCCACAAGGTCGCCTGCGCTCAGCAGCCTCACTGCTGCGTCAATATCTTTTGATACACGGGTTTGCATGGTCATTGATGGATTGGAAGTGCAAAATTCGGCTAAAAAATACGATACACCAAAGCAGCCAACAAGTCAAGGCCTACCTGCAAACCGGTAAAAACTGCTGTGATAAACACAATGCTCAGGACAATATAGGGTGTATGTTTCTGAAGGGGGGTCTTTAGAATATCGGGCATACCATGATAAAGTAATACTGCACCGTAGAAACCCAAAAGGTTCAGCCACATATATTGATGGACGAAATTAGTGACAAGGGATACAAGCAGAAAAGGAGTCAGGGAATAAATGACCAGTTTATAAGTCAAGGCAAGGTTTTTAGCCGAATCGAACAAAGGTGAGATGGCATAAATAAGGTAAGTGGAAATGACCATCAGCATAAAGGGCATACCAAACCCTTTGACTACTGCCCCTACACTGCCCATAATCAGGCTTCTGGAATCATCAACCAGCACACATCCAAAATAGGAAGCGGTGGTTAATACAAGATAAAAAATGAAGTATTTGCGAAAAAAATGCGGATCTTTTTCAACACTGATCCTGAACCATTCAGCACGAGGGAAAATTATCAGGTTCCAGGTTCGATTGATGATCTTGATGAAGTCTTTCCACATATTGAATAAATCGGATTGTCAAAAATACATCATTTTTTTAATCTCAAATCTCACCTTTACGTTAAATACGTTGATATATGTTGTAATTAAACTCCTGTTGCCGGCTACGAAAGCTAAAAAACAGAAATTTTAAATCTGAGAGTAGTAACCCGGTTACTCCGGTATATTTTTCTATTTTTGCACTTCTTTAATAAAACCCACAAATGGATAGAAATTCACTGATAGGATTCTTTTTAATTGCGTTGATCATGTTTGGCTGGATGTATTTTACCCAACCCAGTAAAGAAGAGTTGGCCGAACAAAAACGCATTGCAGATTCAATTGCTTTTGCCCAGGCAGACACTTCTGCACCCATTGATCAGCAGGCAATACCTGCGGTTCAAGAAGCTCAAACGAATTTGGAAATTAGTCAGATTGATTCCACAACAATGAGCGAATATGGCGATTTTTCCCCTTTCCTCACCGGGGAAGATACCTTTATTACCCTTGAAAACGAACTGATAAAAATTAAGATATCTTCCAAAGGAGGCCGGATTTCATACGCTGAATTAAAAAAATACAAAACCTACGATTCAAACCCATTGGTATTGATTGATGGTGAAAGTTCCAGTTTTGGCTATAATTTCTCGAACCAGGGACGCATTATCAACTCTTCACAGTTATATTTTTCAACGGAAAACAAACCGGTATTTGTCAGTGAAGGCGATTCAGCTCAAGTATCTTTCTTTCTTAAACTGGATGATAATCGTTATATCGAGCATATTTATACGCTTGGCGCCAATGATTATATGGTTGGGTTCCGGATCAAAATGGTTGGATTTGAAAATATCATTCCACGAAACATTGCCTATATCGACCTGAACTGGGACGTAAAAACCCGTCAGCTTGAGCGACAACAAAATAAGCAAAGTGCTAAAATGACCAGGAATTTTACCACTGTTTACTTCAAATATGCCGGTGAAGACCCTGAGTTTATGAACAGCATGAAAGAATCGGAGGAACAGTTGACAGGGAAGATCCAATGGGTGGCATTCAAGCAGCATTTCTTCAACCAAACCCTTATTTCTGACGACTACTTTATCAGAGGCCATATCGAAGCTCAGTCTATTGAGAACAGTTTTGCCAGGAAAGACCTTTCTGCGGTTTTGTCTTTCCCATTCAGCCACAATGCTGAAGAAACCTATAATATGAAATTCTACTTTGGCCCCAATCACTTTAAAACACTGCGTTCGTATAAAATCGGGCTTGAAAGGCAAATATTTCTTGGCAAAGGAATATTACGCTGGGTCAATACCATCATGGTCATTCCCATGTTCAATTTTTTCAGCAAGTATTTTGTCAATTATGGGATCATTATCCTGTTGCTGACCCTGGTCATAAAAATGTTATTATTGCCCTTAACGTACCGTTCCTACCTGTCAACGGCCAAAATGCGGGTACTCAAACCCGAATTGGATGCCATCAAGGAAAAAGTAGGT
>CAZVAY010000277.1:0-3387 GCA_964625265.1 uncultured Sphingobacteriales bacterium
CGCGGAAGGATTCGAACCTTCGACCCACAGCTTAGAAGGCTGTTGCTCTATCCAGCTGAGCTACGGGACCGTTTGTCGGGGTGAGAGGATTCGAACCTCCGACCCTCTGCTCCCAAAGCAGATGCGCTAACCGGGCTGCGCTACACCCCGAAAATAAAAGAAGGATTCACATGTATAAGTACTGAAAAAGCCGGAGGCTTTCGTCAGTGCTACGCTACACCTTTGCCATATTTTGCTAATTTGCACCGATCATTTATCAATAAACCAAAGAACAGCCTGCCCATGTATAGAAACATGTTTAAAACAGGGCTGCAAAGATAAAAATATTCTAATAACAAGGCAGTTTCCCATTAAAATTTCATCAGGGCAAACGGGGAAGTATTTGTAAATTGCCTTTCTCAAGTTGATAGCCATGGACACTATATTTGATGATATTAAAACTGTTGCTGAATGGGTCTGTGATCGTGGATGGGCAGACGCCAATGCCGGCAATTTTTCAATAAATTACCATTCAAAAATCCCGGAGAGGTTTATTTGCTCAGGAAAAATGGATGGACTGAGGGGAAATACATTCTGTTACCTTACTTCGGCAGCGGGTTCAAGGATGGCAGATATGAAAACAGTGCCCGGGGAAAATGTCGTGTTCATACAAAGTACAGGGAATGAAATTAATGTGTTTTCAACTCCAGATGGATTAAAAAGGCCCACCTCCGAGTGGCAGGCCCATGTACTTTCACAGGAAGTATTTAATGAACCGGGAAAAGCCTTGCTTCATGTTCATCCGGTGGAAATTATCAGCATTACGCATGACAACCGGTTTTGTTCAGCAGATAAATTGTCCCGGCTTGTTTGGTCTATGCAGCCTGAGGCAGTTGCTTTATTACCGACAGGAGTTGGTTTTGTTCCGTATATGCTGACAGGCAGCCCTGAACTGGCTGAAGCTACTGCCCGGGCGTTTCAAAAACACCCTGTTGTTGTTTGGGAAAAGCATGGAATTCTGGCAGCATCCATGTCCTTAAAGGCTGCATTTGACCTGGTTGATGTAGTTGTTAAGTCATTGAAAATATATTTTTTGTGTAAAAAGTCAGGGTTTGATCCTGAAGGCCTGACAACGGAACAGGTGAGAGAGTTAAGGGAATATTTTCAAAAATGATTTTAGGGCTCCGCTTCTTCATTAACTCCCCAGTACCCCGTAATTAAAGTTTATTCGATTGCTGTTTGACGGGGGTGGTAAATACCCGAAATAGGTTTAGTGATTCAAGTCCGGTTCCAGGGCTTTGGGGCTCCAGTTTTGCAAAAAACGAAGTATTTTCTTTTTGTCATAGCTCTTGCCCAACTCAAGGTAGCCCGAATCCTGTGTGTGGATGAGGTTGCCCCTGGAGTCAAGGACGCACAATACAGGAAACCCAAACCGTTGCGGGTATTTCAACCTCTTTAATGCTTCAGGATTTTTATTTTCAGGGCTGTAATTCACCCTTACAAGGACAAAATTTTCTTCAATGATGGAATCCAGGTCCGGGTTGTCCAGAATAAAATGATGCAATTTATGGCACCAGGGGCACCAGTTTCCCCCCACCTGAACCAATACAAACTTATCAGACTGTGCAGCCTGCAGGATGGCATTGTCCAACTGTTCCATCGCATTTGCTTTAGGGTCATATATTTTTTCGGCTTTCTGGCCAAAAACTGAGGTGGCAAGAAAAAGGATGGAAAAAAAGCTAAGTACTAACTTAAATTTCATCTTTTGGTGTATTTGACTTTTTAAAAATATCAGAAGGGTTTACTGTAAGGGTAAAATGGTTGGTGCCACCGGCAACATGGTAAAAATCGTTGCCATAACTAAGATAGAACTTACTTACACGCAGGCCAAATCCCCACGAGTACCCCACCATTCCCGGCCTGCCGGGAATCTGCATTTCTTTTCTTCTTTGGTGATTGTATCCAAACCGGATATGAAAGTTTTCTGACAGTACAAGCTCGCCACCAAAGATAAAATGGCGGAACAATTTTTCAGAGAACGGGATTTTTTGTTCCACAGGGTTATTCAGGTTGTCGAAGGTTTGAATAATATTTTGCTTGGGGTCTTGATAGGTAAAATCCAGTTGAGTCAGGTGATGGGCTACCACCACAAATCGAAGTGGCATGTGGGCAGGTTTTTTGGCAACACCAATCTGAACATTCAGTGGCAATGGTTCATTGCTCCCGGAATAGGTGGTCATCTGAAAACCGAGGTTATTGACCAGCAAACTTGCTGTAAGCTTGTGGGCTGAATCGTGATATGTGACGGCATAATCCGTACTTAGGCCTGATGAGTGGTAGGTCTCGAACTGGGAGAGGACCAATTGTGCTGATACACCGGCATACCAGTGATCTGTTATTTTTTTACTTCCGCTCAATCCAATAGCATATTCCCCTGCTGAAAACTGCCCGAGCTTGTTCCCGAATTCATCGGCTTTTATGAAATCACCATAGCCAACATACCGGATATGCCCCATCAGGTTGTATCCATGACTGAACTTGTAGGCATAAGCAGCAGCGCCATAATTGATACCGGCCAGGAAATGGGTATAATCAAGGTTGAGCCTGCCGTTCATTTGGTTGTTCAGCAAGGATGGATTGTTAATAGCCAGGCTGAGGTCTTTATCGAAGATAGGTGCTGTTTTTCCACCTAAAGCTGCCGCCCTGGCCGAATAGGGTAACTCAAGAAAAGTATAAACGTATTTGCCACCCAACTGCCCAAAAACAGGGTTAAGTGCTACGAAGACCAATATAAGAAGAGGAATTAATTTGCGCATCCGGAAGAAAAATTTTGTGAGTAACGTTTTTCCCTGCATAAGCAATATATCTTTGTAAAATTTTAATCAAAGATAGAATTATTCCATCATATGGCCGGACTGTATTATCATATTCCCTTTTGTCACAAAGCCTGTATTTACTGTAATTTTCATTTCAGTACCTCCCTGAAAAGAAAAAATGAACTGTTGGAGGCTATGGCCAATGAGCTTGCTCTACGGCATAGTTACGTCAAAACTCCCTCTCTCGAATCTGTTTATTTGGGTGGCGGGACGCCCTCCCTGTTGGAAATAAAGGAAATTGAACAGCTCCTGGATAAGGCCAGGGAGTATTTTTCGCTTGAACCTGGTGTTGAGATAACCCTGGAGGCCAACCCGGACGATATTTCAAAAGAAAAAGTCCGGGAATTAAAATCTTTGGGAATTAACAGGCTGAGTATCGGCATTCAGTCATTTAATGATAAAAACCTCGCTTTCCTGGGGCGTTTGCACAATGCAAAAACTGCGAAAAGTTGCCTCGAAGATGCTATTTCCGCGGGGATTTCCAATCTGACTGTCGACTTGATCTATCGCACTCCCTGTGGCGGACCCCGGT
>CAZVAY010000278.1:0-3367 GCA_964625265.1 uncultured Sphingobacteriales bacterium
TATTACGGTAGAAATCTGTTTTTGGCGCAGCTAACACTGGTGCAACGGTAATGTTCCGGAACCCACCAATACGTTCAAAATTATCCCTGACCATTTTTTCTTTTAAGCGGAGCTGGGCATCATAACGAATATGCCTTGTTTTGCAACCTCCGCAAATACCAAAATGCTCACATTCCTGCTCTACCCTGTCGTCAGAGTATTTCCTGAATTTTTTTACACGTGCAAGAAAAAAACCTTTCTTCTTTTTATTGATCTCAATATCAACCTTGTCTCCTGTAACTGCATCATCAACAAATATGACTCTTGAATCAATTTTGGCAATGCCTTTATTTTTGACATTTAAATCAATGATATCAACATTTTCTATAACGGTGTTCTTTCGTAATTCCATAGGTGCCATGATGTGTGATGAAATTCCCTTACTTCTCGGTGCGCTGTTTCACCTTCAGAATATTTGTAAGCATATATTTAAACATGGGAGGCTCGATAAAACCGGTTTCCTGGTAAATCTTTTCAGTTTTAGGAAAATAAAAAACGATAGTGGGGAAACCTACTTTTGGGTTTGGGTTCAGTGTTGAATTTTGCGTTAGATAAGCCAGTAATTGCATACTCGTATAAGTTTTATCTCCCACAGTGTAAGTCCTTGAATCTCTGCCCGGGTTGAATTTTACCGGAATAAAACCCTGGTTAACAAGTTTAATTATTTTTTTATTGGTATATGTTTGTTTGTCCATTTTTCTGCAAAAAACACAGTTATCGGAGATGATATCAACAAGAATGATTTTATCCTCTGACTGGGCCACCTTTTGCGCCTCGTTAAAGTTCAACCATTTGATTTCATCCTGGGCAAAAAGTGTTGTAACAGAAATGAAAAAAAAGAGAAATATACTTATTATTTTATTCATTAAGGAAGAATTTATTGAAATCAAAAATAATGAATTTTCGAAGAATCAGCTACTCCGTTAATTGAGGTTTCAAATCGATATACTGGTTCAGTAGTGCTTTAAAGTTCTCAGCATTCTGGTAACCTGATTGCATATAAATTTTCTTTTCATTGGTATACAGGAAAAGTGTGGTCGGATACCCGATCCTGTTATTTTGGACAAGCATGGCAAAAAGCTGTCTTCCGGTATAGGTCTTACCTTCCACTTCGTATTTAATACCTGTTTTTTCCGGGTTGAATTTAACAGGAACAAAATCATCATTGATCATTTTAATAATTTCCTCTTTGGCGTAGGTGTCTTTATCCATTTTTTTACACCATCCACACCAATCGGTGTACATATCAATAAGCAGAATTTTATCCGATTTTTTGGCTAATGGATAACCCTCATTCCAGCTGAGCCATTTAAGTTCGGATGTAGTGGAAGTAGTGTTGGTGACCGGAGTTACTTTTTGGGCAAATGAATAAGTTGCCAGGAGTATCAAAAGGGGTAAAATGAATTTGGTTTTACGCATAACGAGGAATTAATTTTCGCTCAAATTTATCAAATATTATTCCAAGAGGTGAGAATTATCAATGAAAACTCATGATTCGTCATAAACTTGTTCCAAAGCATTGCCGGAATGTGTTTTGTAAAACAAATTATGTCTATGTATTTGTCAGGAATTCAGATTCCAGAAAGTTCATAATTTTAGCTGTACCTCCACTGTTGTCCAAAATATATTGTCTTGATGAGTTACCACATTGTGCCCGGTATTCTTTGTTCTTAATTAACTCATTCATTTTGGATTCAAATTCTTTATACTCACGGAATAAAAAGGCAGCCTTATTATGTATTAATCCCTTGGCTTCATTGAATTTTTCATGTCCGTTTGGCCCGAATAACACCGGAATGCCATAAGTAGCCGGTTCCAACAGGTTATGAATACTTTTATTAAACCCACCTCCAATGACTGCCAGGGTGGCATAACGATATAAATACTGGAGGACACCGATGATATCAACTACCATAAACCGGGACTCACTTTTTTCATTCTGCTGTGCCATTCTACTCCAAACCAAAGTTGTGTCAGGAAGTTTTGATAATAAATCTGAAATATGTTTTTCATTTACCTGGTGAGGAACAAAAATAACTTTAACCTCAGGATGTAGCTGTGTGTACTGTATCAGGAAATTCTCTTCAGTTTCATAACAGGAACCTGCAAGAATCACATTTCCATCACCGGCAAACGCCTTAACTTCAGGAAAATCTTTTTTACCTGCTTCTTCAACCAAACTGATGACCCTGTCAATTCTTGTGTCAGGGACAACGTTACAGTTATTAATCCCGATTGCGGAAAGGAGACTTTTCGATTTTTCATCCTGTACAAAAAAGTAGGTTACCATAGACAGTATCTTCCTGAAAAATGCTCCATACCATTTAAAGAAAACCTGGCCAGGGCTAAAAACTGAGGATACCATTACCAATGGAACCTGCCTGTTGTTTAGCTCATGGAAGTAATGATACCAATAATCATATTTTACAAACACGGCTAATGAAGGATTTGTCAGGTTGATAAAATCCCTGGCATTTTTTTTTGTGTCAGCCGGAAGGTAATAGATATAATCGGCATATTCGTAGTTGTTCCTGAGTTCATATCCCGATGGCGAATAAAATGTCAGTAGAATTTGTTTTTCAGGATAATTTTTTTTAATCGTTTCTATCAGGTTCCTCCCCTGTTCGAACTCTCCTAATGATGAAACATGAACCCATATAGGATTATTAAAATTATTCCTGTTGGCCTTCAGTTTATCCTTCCAGCCCATTCTTCCTTTAACCCAATGGGCAGCCTTTGAATTAAACAGAGCTGAAACTGCAATAAATGCAGAATACATCCGAATAATCAATCCATAAATGGCAGCTGAGATCATCATTAATGAGTATAAAAATCATCCGGAACACGGGCGTAAATCGGAATATTCATCCCAACCCTGACCCCGGCTAAAATGTCCAGTCTTTTGCTGTTATCCTGACGGAACTCATCAAAATTCCAATTTCTTCTGCTTTGAGTAAACCCTTCAATAACATCAAATGAAATAAAAAAATTACCCAGGTTTCGGTTGGAAAAATATTTATACCCGATACTTTGGTTCAAGGTCATTCCATTTGTCAACCTGTCATATCCGTATGCATAGTTGCCCTCTATCATGGGCACTTCCACGAGGTTCTTTGAGGCATATCCAAACAATATCCTGTGTTGGATAAATCCTGCCCCGGCTGAAATAAAAAAACCGGAATTTGGATTTGGCCCCAGCCATGGGAACATTTTACCCAAACTAACATGAAACTGAATGCCCCGTTCTTCCAGGGCAACAGGCTCCATTAAACCCTGCGCATTAATCAGGTAACCCTTGTCAGTCATAAACACGTCTCGCATGTTTTCT
>CAZVAY010000279.1:0-3362 GCA_964625265.1 uncultured Sphingobacteriales bacterium
GATAATTCAGGCAAACTTTAAATTTCCCTGCCTTAATATTTTCTTCGGATAAGTTGAGGTTACAGGTTCGGACCCTGAATTGCCTTTGCAGCATTTCAAGCAGGTAATTTTTTTGGACACCTGAGCTAAACGGCCCGAAATACTCTGATTTATCACGAATGATCCTTCGTGTTGAGAGTACTCTGGGAAATGATTCATTTTTAATTACGATGAGGGGATATGTTTTCCCGTCTTTGAGCATTACATTATATCGTGGCTGGTATTTTTTTATCAATGAGTTTTCAAGTAAAAGCGCTTCACTTTCAGAAGCCACTATGGTATATTCAATTCTTGATATTCTGGAAACCAGCAGTTTTATCCGGCCACTTACGGAAGCGGTTTTTGAGAAATATGACGAAACTCTTTTCTTTAGGTTTTTGGCTTTGCCAATGTAAAGGATGTCATTATTTTGATCAAAATATTTGTATATCCCTGGTTTCCCGGGCAGGTTCCTGATCTGTTGTTTCAGAGGTTCCATTTATTACAATGGCAAAAAAGTTATTCGTTGTTCAGATTATCCTGTTGGTATTTAGTACAATCAATTTCAACAGGTAATTCTTCTTCGGGAACAGGAAATGGGTCGGTTGTGATGCCCAGGCTTTCATCGGCATAAACTTTTTGCATAAACAGGGCCCAAATAGGTAAGGCTTCGTTGGCACCCTGGCCCAGGTAGGTTGACCTGAAATGGACACTTCTGTCTTCGGCACCTACCCAGCAACCTGCAGTCAGTTGAGGTATCATGCCAATAAACCAACCATCCGAGTTGTTTTGGGTAGTCCCTGTTTTAGCAGCTATTTCATTGGTAAAGTTATATCTGAATCTCAACCTGACAGCAGTACCACCCCGTATTCGGGTTGTATTCATCAGCATTTTAAGAATGACGTAATTATATGCTTCATCAATTACTTCAACTTTTCGGGGTACAAATTCCTGAAGGACATTACCATTTTTATCTTCAATACGGGTAATAAAGGTAGGTTCTGTCCAGATACCTTTACTACCAAAAGTGTTGAATGCACCCACCATTTCAAAAACCGAGATATCGGGAGTGCCTAAAGCAATAGCCGGATAAGGATCAATATTGCTTGTATCTACTCCCATCGCTCCCGCCAGGTCAATGACAGGCCCGGGGTTTACCCGTTTCATGATCCAGGCAGTGACACAGTTGTTCGATTGTGCAAGCCCTTGTTCAAGGCTTAACATACCTCCGTATTTGCCATCATTATTTTTAGGTTGCCAGTTGTTAAAATCAGGGAAAATAACCGGCATATTAGGTACTTTCAGACAGGGCGAATAACCATTCAAAACAGCGGTAGCATAAACAAAGGGTTTGAATGTAGAACCCACCTGCCTTTTTGCCCTTTTGTTCACATGGTCGTATTTGAAATATCTGTAATCAATACCGCCCACCCATGCTTTTATCTTGCCTGTGTATGTTTCAACGGCCATAAATCCCGGATTAAGGAACCACTTATAATAACGAATGGAATCATACGGGCTGAGGGTTGTATCCTTATCACCATCATAGGTAAATAGCCTCATCTTACGGGGCACCTGGAAATTGGCATAGATTTCATCCCAGGTTTTATCAGCAGCCTTGAGAATACGGTACCTGTCAGTTCGCCTTATGGCCTGTCTTAGCAATCTTTCAACATCTTTTTTCCCAAGCTGCCAGCCATAAGGTGCATTATGGACACCTTTCCAGTGTTTGAAAAATGTGGCTTGTAAATCTGACAAATGTTCCCTGACTGCCTGCTCAGCGTAGCGCTGCATGCGGCTATCAATGGTTGTATATATTCTTAATCCGTCACCGTACAGGTTAACTCCGTTTTCATCAGCCCAGCGTTTTAGTTGCGACCGGAGAAATTCCCTGAAATAAGTAGCAATTCCCTGGGTATGGCTTTCAACGCTGTAATTAAGTTTTATGGGTAATATTTTTAGTGAATCATATTGAACCTCGGTGATAAAACCATATTTTTTCATTTGTGACATCACCACGTTTCTTCTTTTCTTTGAATTCTCCGGGTTCAGTACGGGTGAATACCTTGTAATGGCTTTCAGGACGCCTACCAAAACAGCACTTTCTTCCACATTAAGATATAAGGGCTCTTTATTGAAATAGGTCAGGGAGGCCGACTTGATACCATAGGTATTGGAACCAAATTCTACGGTATTAAAATACATGGCTATGATCTCTTCCTTGGTATAGAATTTTTCCAGCCGGATAGCAATGATCCATTCTTTCAGTTTCCTGATAATCTTCTGGGGAATAGTTCTAAAACTTTTTCTAGGGAATAAATTTTTGGCCAATTGCTGTGAAATAGTACTTGCACCCCGGTTTTCACCACGGATCAAATAAAAGGGTATGGCAAATACACCTTTCCAGTCAATGCCTGAATGTTGGTAAAAGCGAATATCTTCCGTAGAAATCAGAGCATTGAATAGCTCCGGGCTGATCTCGTCATAACTGACAAATGACCTGTTTTCATTATAAAACTTACCGATAACCTTACCGTCTGCTGAGTAGATTTCAGTAGCAAGAGGTGTTTCGGGGTTTTCAAGTTGTTCGGTATTGGGTAATTCACCGAAAACATCTTTTGAAATCAGGAAGATGAGCAGGGAAGCTGAGACAACAGCAAAGGCGAACAGGCCCCAGAGGATAAGGATGTATTTGCGGTAAGGGTGCCTGCCGGTATTTTGCTTCTTGTTATTCATATTTTCTGATAGGGGATCATTGTGGCAAAATTAACCAGAAATAAAATGATTTAGTGGATTTATTTTAACGATTAAATGTACATTTGATTACACAAAATTGAAAAGATGAATAAGAATCTGAAATCAGGGACTTTGTTTTTCCTGTTAGCTTGCCTGGTAATTTTTAACCTATCGGCACAGGGAAATGACAAAGTCAAAAAGCTGACAATTGCTCTTCAGGATAACAGCACTAACCTGCCGGGTACCGGTTACCTGGGGTTATTAAATCCACCCATTCATCCGGGTTTGGTAGCAGGTATTGAAATTCCGTACATCCAACATCCCCAATCTGCCTTGTTTCAAACAGCAAAAGCAGGTATATTTTATCATCACCTGGCACAGACCGCCATTCAACTGTATACGGAGATTGGTTACAGGCATCAGGTGGTCAACAATTTTAGTGTAGATGCCAAACTCGGTGGAGGCTACCTTCATTCAATTCCCGATGTTGATATTTTTAAACAGGATGAATCGGGGAATTATATCAAAACCGGCAGGCTGGGCAGGCCTCAGGCTATGGCCGGATTGAATATTGGATTCAATTATGAGGCTTTTCAATTTCATCAAAC
>CAZVAY010000280.1:0-3355 GCA_964625265.1 uncultured Sphingobacteriales bacterium
TAATTCCATACCACAGCATCATACTCCATACCAACACCAACACGAGCGCACACGGAGCCACTCCCATGTCATTTGTCAAATGTCAGGCTCAGCTGAATACTTTTGTTGTCCTCCGTCATAACACCACTGCCATTAACTGTGTAATCTCCCACTTTTTGATTGGATGTTGCACTCATTGAGAAACCATCGACTACAAACTGAACTGAATAACCTTTCAGTGGAGAAATAGTTATATATTGAAGTAAATCGTCTTTTACCGATACAACGGATGAATAAGTTGTTGTATCGCTATTACTGCATGTTTCGGTAGTTAAAAAAGTACCCACAAATTTTGAAACAACTTTTTTATCACAAGCAATCCCTTCCCATCCAAAATCACATTTACAAGTTCCCTGGTCACAATATCCCTCGACACATTTAACACCTGAACAAGGGAAATAATCCAGTGAGCAAGAGCTAAAAAAAACCGCACTTAAAACGAAAAAAACTGAAAATACTTTTTTCATATATGTGAATGTTAAAATTATGGAAACAAAGTACCCATCATTCTTGGGAACGGAATGCTTTCACGAACATGCTGTATTTTGCACATCCATGAAACGAAACGTTCCAAGCCGAGGCCAAAACCTGCATGGGGTACCGATCCGAACCTGCGAATATCGAGATACCATTCAAAAGCGCTCATAGGTAATTGATGATGATTGATTGAATCAACGAGTATTTGCAGATCGGTTTCACGTTCCCCGCCACCAACAATTTCACCATATCCTTCCGGTGCCAGCACATCCACCCCTTTCACCAGCTTTGGATTATCCTCTGCCTCTTTCATATAAAATGCCTTGATCTCCTTTGGCCAGTTATACACCATAACAGGAGTGTCAAATAAGCGGGTCAAAACGGTTTCATCCGATCCGCCAAAATCACTGCCATATTTAAAATTCCTGGCAGACTTGATCCATTGCGGAATATTGCGTTTTGCTTCCTGCAAATCTTTGAGCCTGACTTTGGCTTTTCTGTTCTTTTCCTCAAAAAAGTTGACTTTGCCTTTTTTCATTCCCCCTTTATCGAGTAATGCCTGTGTTTCGGCAATCTCCTTTTCAAGGGAAAGAATTTCAGATTCGGTATTTTTTAAATCCTCATTTAGTAAAACCAATGAATTTCTGCCTTCTACGTCCTGTTCGCCTTTTAATATTTTAACAGCCACATCATAAGAAAGCCTTGGGAAAGGTTTGGTTATTTGTTCCATGACAGAAGTATCCCGTTCCAATACTTCAAGCTCGAATTTATTTTGTTTAAGGACCTCGAGTACCAGGTATCGGATAAAATCCTCAATGAGGTCCATGTTTTTGTCATTGTCATAAAATGCCATTTCCGGCTCTATCATCCAGAATTCAGATAAATGTCTCCTCGTTTTCGATTTTTCTGCCCTGAACGTAGGGCCAAATGTATAAATGAGGCCTTGCGCCATGGCCATGGCTTCGCCATAAAGCTGACCAGATTGAGACAGGTATGCAGGCTTATCAAAAAACTCCGTTTCGAATAAGGTGCTGGTACCCTCAACGGCATTGCCGGTAAATATGGGTGCATCCATTTGTACGAAACCCCGCTCCTGGAAAAACTTATGAATAGAAAAGATGATGGTATTTCGTATCCTCATAATAGCCCACTGCCTTTTCGAGCGCAGCCACAGATGCCGGTTTTCCATCAGGAACTCAACACCATGTTCTTTCTTACCTATTACATAGTCCTGCACATTTTGATAAACCCGGACATCATCAACTTCAATTTCTACGCCTCCTATCTGTTTCTCATCTTTTTTAACGATACCTGTGATCAATAATGAAGATTCAAGCCCCAATGATTTTATCTCAGCAAATTTTTCTTCACCGGTTTTATCTTCAGTCATTACTGCCTGCACAAAACCACTTCCATCCCTAATTATTAAAAACAGGATCCCTTTACCGCTTCTTTTGTTCATGAGCCAGCCCTGAACTGTTACTTTCTCACCTACTTTTTTCTTCAGGTCGTGAATAAATACTATCTCTCCTTTAAATAATTCCATGGTTATATTTTTTGCGAATTTAAGTTTATTTTTGTGGTTGTAATTTTATCTTTTCGTAAATTTGATAGAGTAACAATCTACTATGCTAAAGCAGAGCCTTAACCAGAAATTACTCCAGAAGCTGTCGCCACAGCAAATCCAGTTTGTGCAACTACTTCAATTGAACTCCACAGAAATTCTTAATAAAGTAGACGAAGAAATTGCTGAAAACAGTGCTCTTGAAAACGGGAATGAGGAAGGGCCTCAGGAAGATTCGGAACAGGAAGTTGATACCGAAGACACCGAAATTGAAGATGTTACTCTTGATGCTGAAAGCCTTGAAGAGCCAAAAGATAGCAGTGACGATATTTCAGAATATTTGAATGACGAAGATAATTATCAAAATTATACACCCAACTACTCGCAGGACGATGAGAGAAAGGAAATACCGGTAGCCAGTTTCAAAACACTTTACGATCTGTTGATTGAACAACTGAATTCACTGGATATTACCGACAGGCAGGTTGATTTGGCCAAACACCTGATTGGCATGATTGATAATGACGGCTACCTTAGAAGACCGTTGAGGAGTGTAGCCTATGATATGGCTTTCATCAACAACATCCAAACCAATGAAGAAGAGTTGGAAGAAGTGTTAAAAATGATTCAAACACTTGACCCTGTTGGCATTGCTGCCCGCGACCTGAAAGAATGCCTGCTTATCCAACTGGAGTATCAATTAAATGAGCTCATTGACAAGGGAAATGGTGATGAAAAAGAAATCGTAAACCTAAACCTCGCCATAAAGGTTGTTAAAAGCCATTTGAAAGAATTGGCTAATAAGCACTACGAAAAGCTGATCAAACAGTTAAGCGTTGACAAAGAAAAACTCCGCGAAGTAATAGAGGTCATTACAAAATTAAACCCCAAACCCGGGGAATCACAGGTAAACTTTAAAACTCAATACGTAGTTCCTGATTTTATCATTACACAGCTATCAAATGGTGAATTTGAGATTTCATTAAATTCCTTCAATTCGCCACAGTTAAGAATTAACCGTACTTTCAAGGAAAAACTTGAAACCTACCACGCTCAAAAGGAAAAAAGCAAAAAACTCAAAGAAGAAATGCAGTTTATCAAGCAAAAACTTGATAACGCCAAATGGTTTATTGAAGCAATCAAGCAGCGGCAGCAGACCTTGCTGATGACCATGAGTACGATAGTCGACCTTCAAAAAGAGTTTTTTATTACTGGTGATTTTACCAAGCTCAAACCAATGATCCTGAAAGATATTGCAGAAAAAATCAACATGGA
>CAZVAY010000281.1:0-3351 GCA_964625265.1 uncultured Sphingobacteriales bacterium
TCCTTCACACGTTTGCGTTATAGCTATTCGTCATACATATCACCACCAACTGTTTACGATTTCGATATGGTAACCAGGAAAAGAATATTACTAAAACAAAAAGAAATACCCGGTGGGTTTAATCCGGATGATTATATAGTCAAACGGGAATATGCCACGGCAGCAGATGGAACTGAAATACCAATTTCCATTGTTTATAAAAAAAACTTTTTCAGGACAGGTAACAGCCCGTTTTTATTGTATGGTTACGGTTCGTATGGGTATTCGTTAGATGCAGGATTCAATACTTCCAGGCTTAGCCTTCTCGACCGTGGGTTTATCTTTGCCATAGCGCATGTTCGTGGCGGTTCCGAAATGGGCCGGCAATGGTATGAAGACGGTAAATTATTGAAAAAGAAAAACACTTTTACCGATTTTATCGCCTGTGCCGATTATCTGATTAAACGAGCCTATACAACAAGGGAACACCTTTATGCCATGGGTGGCAGTGCTGGGGGATTGTTAATGGGTGCCGTTGTTAATATGAAACCGGAGTTGTTTCACGGTGTAATTGCAGCCGTGCCCTTTGTGGATGTTGTTACTACTATGCTGGATGAAAGCATTCCGCTTACCACAGCTGAATATGATGAATGGGGGAATCCCAATGAAAAAGAGTATTTTGAATATATGTTGTCCTATTCTCCGTATGACAATGTAAAAGCTCAAAATTACCCTGCTATGCTGGTTACTACTGGTTTACATGACAGCCAGGTTCAATACTGGGAACCTGCAAAATGGGTCGCCAGGCTAAGGGCCACCAAAACTGATGATAACCTGCTGTTGTTGCATGTCAACATGGATACAGGCCACTCTGGTGCCAGCGGAAGGTTTAAACGGCTGGAAGAAACAGCCATGGAATATGCGTTTTTGTTGATGCTGGAAAAAGGTGGAATGAAAGAAGTAGAAAATCAAGAGAAATGAGTGCCCTGAGTACTATCACTGAATAGCTATCCTTTGGTAGCAGTAAATCCCTGTTAGCAGGAAATTATTAAGGTTACAATCTTAAATGACAAAACCGGAAGTGTTAATTCATTGCGGCTTTACACTTTTTTCGGATATTCGCAATGCATTGGTTAAATAATTCAAATGGCTTAAAGTTTGGTTGTATAGGCAGCTTATCAGATAACAATGATCCATCTCGAGAATATCCATAAATCCTACATCACAGGCTCAAATAGTTTGCACGTACTCAAAGGTATTGACCTGGAAATTGAAAGCGGTGAATTTGTTTCAATTATGGGCTCCAGTGGTTCAGGAAAATCCACATTATTAAATATCCTGGGCATCCTTGATCAATATGATGAAGGTAAATATAACCTTAATGGTACCCTGGTAAAAGGGTTGACAGAAACAAAAGCCGCCTATTACCGCAACCAGTATATCGGATTTGTTTTTCAGTCGTTTAACCTGATTGGATTTAAGTCGGCACTCGAAAATGTCGCACTGCCCCTATACTACAAGGGTGTTAGCCGGAAGAAAAGGAATCTGGAAGCCATGAGGATACTGGACAGGATGGGACTTGAAGATTGGGCTGAACATTTACCTTCTGAGCTATCCGGAGGCCAAAAACAAAGAATTGCCATTGGGAGGGCTATTGTAAGCAATCCTAAAGTAATCCTTGCGGATGAGCCCACCGGGGCACTTGATACCACAACCTCGTATGAGGTGATGAATATTTTGAAAGACCTGAACACGGAAGGAATGACTGTTATTGTTGTTACGCATGAGCACGATATAGCCGGAATGACATCCAGGACAATACGTATAAAGGATGGGATAATAGAAAATTGACCGGATGAAACTACTCGATATTGAAATATGGCACGAGATCATGAGTACGATCCGGAAAAACAAATTACGGACAGTGCTTACGGGCTTTAGTGTCAGTTGGGGTATCTTTATCCTTATTATCCTGCTGGGTTCCGGTGCAGGTCTGGAAAATGGCGTAAAGCGTGAGTTTAAAGACGATGCCACAAATAGTATTTTTGTTTTTAGTCGTAAAACAAGTGTTCCTTACAAAGGTTATCAGCCTGGCCGGCAGATCAGGTTCACCAATGCCGATTATGAATTGGTAAAAAGGGATGTTTCAATGGCTGACCATGTTTCAGCCCGCTTTTATTTGTGGGGAAATAATCCGGTATCGTATAAAAATGAATACGGGTCATTCTCTATCTGGGGAGTTCACCCTGACCATATTTACATTGAAAGGAGCATTATTCTGCAGGGAAGAATGATCAATCAGACCGACATTGATCAGCGCAGGAAAGTAGCCATGATAGGTGTAAAAATATCTGAGCAGTTATTTAAAGGGGCTGACCCCCTGAGAAAAAATATTACAATAAAAGGTATTCCATTCCAGGTCGTAGGTGTCTTTACTGATGAAGGTGATGAAGATATGTTGAGAACGATTTATCTACCTATTTCAACCACTCAAAGGGTTTTTGGTGGTAGCAACGATGTCCACCGGCTCACTTTTACCCTGGGCGATGCATCACCCGCACAAAGCCTTAACGTAGAGAATAACCTGAAAAATGAACTGGCAGGTATTCACCATTTCGATCCTTCTGATAAACAAGCTGTATTCTTCTGGAATAATATTGTGCAATTTGAAAAATTTATGAATCTGTTTGCCGGGATCAGGATGTTCATCTGGCTGATTGGAATTATGACCATTATTGCCGGTGTTGTAGGGATTTCCAACATCATGATCATTGTTGTGAAAGAACGTACACAGGAAATAGGGGTAAGGAAGGCCATCGGGGCAACACCCGGCTCCATTGTCAGAATGATTTTACTGGAAGCTATCCTGATCACCACGTTATCCGGTTATCTCGGATTATTGGCAGGCATTGGACTTCTTGAACTGGTCTCGGGCTTATTGCCGGAATCGGTACCTTATTTCAATAATCCGGAAATAAACCTGGGAGTGGCACTGGGTGCTTTGACATTGCTGATTTTGTCAGGTGTATTTGCCGGTTATATCCCGGCAAAACGAGCAGCATCTGTTAAACCAATTGAAGCATTAAGAGATGAATGAGGAATTATAAACGAATATGGATAAACCATGGAAAATGCTGAATATGATTATCTTCAATAATAAGTCTAACATTTAATATCATATATCTTGAAAATCACCCTAATCGATATTGATAAATGGCAGGAAATTCTGAGTGCGCTTAGAAAAAACAAACTCAGGACTTTTCTGACAGCCTTCGGTGTTTCCTGGGGGATTTTTATGCTTATCATTATGTTAGGTTCAGGTAACGGCCTCAAAAATGGTACTACCAGCGAGATGGGGGACATGGCCACAAA
>CAZVAY010000282.1:0-3318 GCA_964625265.1 uncultured Sphingobacteriales bacterium
GAAAGAAGAATGCAAGGAGAAAAAGGAAGTATGTAAAGAGAAGAAAGAAGTATGTGAAGAGAAGAAAGAAGTATGTGAAGAGGAAGAAGTAGTTGTGAAAACTGATAGTAATGATGCAGATGAGCCAGGCGATGTTGACGAAGATGATGATTCGGAAATCAACGAACAACTGGAACAGATTGAAAATTTCAGGAAGCAGATTGCTGAAAGTGAAAACGGTTATATCGTATTGTACTACTATATTGAATGTTCGAAAGTTGAAGAAATAACCGAACCCGAAGCTGAATAAATAGAAACTTATTAGAATACAGCCTGTCTTTCCGAGTAAAGGCAGGCTTTTTTAATTCCCAACTGATTATTTTATGAAATTCAAATGGAGAAAATGGAACAGGGTTATCCACCGTGATTTTGGTTATTTCTTTTTTGGTATGACCCTTATCTATGCTATTTCAGGCATTGCCATTAATCACCTGGATGACTGGAACCCTAATTACTACCTGAAAATATCAGAAATAAAAGCAGAAGACCCCTCCCTTTTAACAAATGCGACTGAAGAGGTTATCCGGCAATTCCTGCAGGAGAAAAGCCCCAGGTTCCGCTACCGGAAACACTATTACCCATCTGGAAGTGAAAACTTAAAAGTTTTTATTAAAGGAGGAAGTATCACGATTAACCTGAAAGACGGTAACGGCCGGCTGGAACTTCTTAAACGAAGGCCTGTTTTTAACCAGGTGAATTTCCTTCATTATAACCCCAATTACTGGTGGACCTGGTTTTCAGATATTTATGCTGTGGCCCTCACCCTGCTTGCCATAACCGGTTTGTTCGTTCTTAAAGGTAAAAATGGTCTTGTCTGGCGGGGAGCCATCCTGGGCCTTACCGGACTGTTAATCCCACTGATCTTCCTGTTGATACTCCGTTAATCTTACGGCTTCAAATAATATCCACAAAAAATGAAGAAAAACTCCTCATCCGGTGGATAAGTTTACATTTGTCAAATGCAAGATTAATCTATGTTTGAGGCAATGAATTTTACGAGTTAATTGCCTATGTTTCAAAAAATACTTGTTGTAACAGTTTTGTTTCTATCACCTGCTTTATGGCAACCGGCTATGGCTTTTAAAGCCAAGGCTGTATCGGTTGATTTTGAGGAAAAGCTGAATGAGATCAAAGAAGACAGTGCCAGGGTTTTGTTCCTGCTGAAATTTTCCGAAAAATATCAGTTGTCGGATCAGGTATTGTCACTCGAATATGGACTTAGGGCATACCAGATTGCTGAAATAAACGATTTTGAGGAATCAACAATCGCTTCCCTTGAATTAATTACCCGGATATTTCTGCAAAACCAGATGTATTTAAAAGCCTATGAATACGAGAAAAAACTTATCGATAAGTTAGAAAAGGCAAACAGGAATATGGCCAGCCATTACCTGGTTCTCTCTTCTATCTTGTTTTCGACAGGGAAACCCTCAGCAGGTGAACAATGGGCCGAAAAGGCCCTGGAACAAATGGCAAGGACACAAGATTCTGTTTCACTGTCACAAGCCACGCTGACCACTGCAGTTTATTTATATAAGAGTGAATATTACAACAAAGCACTTAATTATTTTGACCGTTGCCTGTCTTATTTTATCAGCACTGATGACAAATCGTATATGGCTATGGCCTATAACTACCTGGGGAAGATTTATTTCGAACAAACCAATTATCAACAAGCACTGGAAAATTTTTTGAACAGCCTGTACCTGTACCAGGAGTTGAAAGCAGGGAACGGAGAAGCTATGTTGTGCAACGATATCGCCCAGGCATACCTGGCACAAGGCGATTATAACAATGCCATTACCTATGCCCGGTATGCTTTGCAAAACCTGTCTGCTGATGACCAGTTGCTTATCAGGACAGAATCCAACAATGTGCTCAGTATTTCTTATGCTTCATTGGGCAATTATAAGAAAGCATATGCCTATGAAATAGAATTTGAAAAAAACAACCGGGAGTATTTATTGAACCAAAACAAGCAAAACTTATCACGGGGACAAAGGATTGACGAACTCAACAATGTGTTGTTGAGCCTGCAATTGCGCCAGGAAAAGATGTCGGAGTTAAACCAGGCCCGTGAAAAGGCTGAAACTACTACTGCCATCCTGGTAGGCGCTTCCATTCTGGTAATTGCTACCCTGATGCTGCTTTTAACCATATGCCAGGTCAGAACCAGAAAACTCAGGGCCGAATTAAAACGGAATTCACAAAAAATGCATGAAACATTGCAAGAACTTGATAAAATGAACGCCACACGGAATAAGTTCTTTGCTATCATTTCCCACGATTTGAAAAACCCGTTTAATGCCCTTTTAGGCTTTTCCAACCTTCTATATACCGAGTACGATGAATTCTCCGATATCGAAAAGAAAAAGTTTATTAAACAGATATATGAGGCATCAGATAGTATTAATAAGCTTTTAAACAATCTGTTGCAATGGGCCAAAACACAGTCAGGTATCATCAGGATAAAGAAAGAAGCGCTTAACCTTTCAACCATTGTTGGTAACCTGATACCGTTGGTAAAAGCGCATGCTGACAGTAAAAATATCCGGATTAAATCCAAAATAAAATCTGATTCCCCTGTCTACGCTGATGCCAATATGATTTCTACGGTAATCAGAAACCTGGTTACAAATGCAATAAAGTTTACACCTGAATATGGTGAAATTGTTATTGATACCCAGTACAATGGCAAATTTGTAGAAGTCAGTGTAGAAGATAACGGTATGGGGATGGATGAAGCCGTAGCCGGTACCTTGTTTGGAAACGGTGAGGACAGTGCTATTTCCTCTCTTAAAATGATCAATTCAGGCGATAAAAACGGGCTTGGATTGATTCTCTGTAAAGAGTTTGTAGCGAAAAACGGTGGAAAAATATGGGTGGAAAGTAAAATGGGCAAAGGCAGTTCGTTCCGGTTTACCCTCCCACTCTCATCCAATTAGGGCTTACCTAAATTAGATTTTATGACAAATATGATTGATTAATGAAAACCTGCCGGGTTTCATCATTATTTGATAACCAATTCATAGGTATCATCATCGTAGAGCAAAATAACCTGCCTGACCTTATGTTGATGATTGGAAGCACGTGCATCATGCTTTCCATATTTAGTTTCAGGCGAATCACCAGCCCCTTCAGGCTCAAAAACCTTAGGGATGGAGTCTTTTTTTTCTGTTGTTGAAACACTTGCCTCATCAGAGGGGGAAGAAAACTTTTCCGGTACTGGCGTAGCCCCGTCAGTCACACCACTCTTCATATCACCTTCTCCGAGCCGGT
>CAZVAY010000283.1:0-3241 GCA_964625265.1 uncultured Sphingobacteriales bacterium
TGTGCTGGAGTCCCCTAAAAGCCATACCAAACTTTTGAGAGTCGCTAAAATTTTCCCGGCAGTATTACCCGGTAACCAGCCAAAGGCGGCTAAAAATAGTTAATTTTGCGCAAAAGATATTCGATGCATCAAAACAACGAAGCTCACTGGGACAAGGTTTACACCCATAACACAGACAGTCAGGTAGGCTGGTACCAGGGAAATCCTCAAACCTCGCTTGAACTGATATTCCGCTTTATTCCTGATAAAAATACCCCAGTGATTGATATCGGGGCCGGCAACTCGCACCTGGCTTCGGAACTACTCAAAAACGGATTTACAAACCTCGCTGTGGCCGATATTTCAGAGGTTGCCCTTGATAGGGCCAGGGAGAAACTCGGTAAGCAATCCCCGAAGGTAACGCTTATTAAAAGCAGTGTGCTGGAATTGGATCCCGGCAGAACCTTCGGCCTGTGGCACGACAGGGCGGTGTATCATTTCTTACACCGGCAGGAAGAACTCGAACGGTATAAAAAAAGTTTATTAAAGTGCCTGTCCCCCGGTGGCATTTTCATACTGGGGACATTTTCACTTAACGGCCCCGATATGTGCAGCGGATTGCCGGTCAACCGGCAGAGCCCGGAAAGTATTAAAGCGCAATTTGGCGACCACTTGAACATCCTCGATTCTTTTACTATCGACCATATCACCCCGGGCGGCAAAGCCCAGAATTATCTTTTTTCCGTGATGAAAAGAAAAAAATAAAACCCCACATAATAGGTATAACACAATTGCCACAAGTTGATTAACTTCTATATCTGTAAACCATTCGCTTCTTTCAGTATGAGTATACATGCTTAAAGGAACGAATAAAGTAAAATTTAGAGGCGAATGTCCGGCCTCCCCATTAATAGGGATATATATAAATGAAACTGTCTGACCTGAATATTGAACAAAAAGCCCGTGTGGTAAAAGTGGGAGGGAATCCCGATTTCAAAAAACGGGTTTCTGAACTGGGATTTGTCAAAGGTGAGGAGGTCAGGCTGGTGAAAGCTGCTCCGTTTAAAGGACCTGCGGAATTTGAAATCCTGGGATACAAAGTATCGCTCCGAAAAGAAGAAGCCGGGTTGATTGAAGTCATTCCCCGTGAAACCCCCGGCCTGAATGGTATTAAGGTAGCCATGAGGAACGGACAGCCGTTAAAGGCTGAAAAACAGAATAACAAAACAATCAAAGTAGCCTTTGTAGGCAATCCCAATTCAGGCAAAACAAGCCTTTTCAATAAACTTTCGCATTCGCGGGAAAAGGTTGGAAACTATGGCGGTGTAACAATTGAAAAGAAAACTGCCAGGATAGAGCGGGAGGGATATTCACTCGAAATGATTGACCTACCCGGAACCTACAGCCTCTCGGAATACACCCCTGAAGAAAAATATGTAAGGGAATTTTTATTAAAAGAAAAACCTGACCTGGTTGTTAATATAGTTGATTCAACCAACCTGAAACGAAACCTTTACCTGACTACACAATTAATGGACCTTGGGTGCAGGGTGATCATTGCACTCAACATGTTTGACGAGATCAGAAAAGAGGGGATCAAGCTGATACCGGAAAAACTGGAAGAGAAACTGGGTATAAAAACGATACCCACCATAGGAACACAAGGAGTAGGTATTGGTGACCTGCTGGACGAGATTGTCAGGCAAGCGGGAAACCAAAATGGCCGGGCAGGCATGTATATCCATTATGGCGATGATATCGAATCGGCCATGGACACAGCTTCCGCAACAATCAACGGAGACCATCCGGAGTTTAAGCTCAATCGTTATTTCCTGTTGAAAACACTTAAAAACGAGCAATCTTTTGTTCGTGAGTACCTGCCCCATGTGCCTGTAGAAAGATGGGCGGGGCTGAAAGAGAAAGTCAGGCAGATTGAAGAAAAATACGGGGATGATATTGACACCCTGATCACCAACTCCCGGTACCTGGTAATCGACAATATCGTTACCGGTTGTATGGACAGGCAGCCCAGGCAAACCCAGTTGGTTTCTGAAAAAGTAGATAAAATCCTTCTTCACAAGTTCTTTGGTATGCCCATATTCCTGGCTTTTATGTTTTTGACCTTCTGGGTTACCTTTGAACTGGGCTCCTATCCCACCCATTGGATTGAGCTGGGCTTTGATGCTCTCGGGAATCTTGCCAGGCTCATTATTCCGGCCGGTATTGCGCAAGACCTGGTGGTGGATGGCATTATTACCGGTATCGGGGGCGTGTTGGTGTTTTTACCCAATATCCTCATATTGTTCCTCTTTATTTCTTTTATGGAAGACAGCGGTTATATGGCACGGGCCAGCTTTATCATGGACAATATGATGCACAAGATCGGCCTTCATGGGCGCTCATTCATCCCCCTGATCATTGGATTCGGATGTAATGTGCCCGCCATCATGTCAACCCGGACAATCAGGGACCGTAAAGACCGCCTGATGACCATGCTCATGATCCCATTCATGTCGTGCTCAGCCAGGTTGCCGGTATATGTGCTGATAACAAGCGCTTTTTTCCCAAAATACCCGGCCCTGTTCATTTTTGGGCTATACCTGCTGGGTATTTTACTGTCCATTGTCATGGCAAAATTCCTGAACATTACTTTATTCAGAAAAAAACTGTCCTTACTGATGATGGAACTTCCACCCTATCGACTGCCGGGGGCAAAAACCGTGGTGCTGAACATGTGGTTCAAAGGATCACAATACCTGAGAAAAATCGGTAAGATCATTCTGATCGCTTCTGTCATTATCTGGGTGCTGAATTATTTTCCTGTAAGCAGGGATGAAAATACAACCATACAGGATTCCTATATCAACCAGATAGGGGAATTTGTTTTGCCCGTCATGCATCCCCTTGGCTTTGACTGGAAAATGACTGTCGGGCTTATTTCGGGCTTTGCTGCCAAAGAAGTGATCATCTCCACCATGAACATCATATACGAAACCGGCAATGGAGACCTTAAATCAGCCCTGATTGCCGATAACCATTTTAATACGGCTAATGCTTTGTCATTCCTGGTCTTTATACTTATTTACCTGCCCTGTATATCAGTTATTTCAACATTGGCAAAGGAAGGTGGCTGGAAAATAGCCTGGATATCGGTTGTATTCAATACCACAGTGGCCTGGATTGTGAGTTTTGCGATTTACCAACTCGTTTCTGTGATTACAGGCATTTAGCCTGAAATATTCCTGAATCAATATTTGTCTTG
>CAZVAY010000284.1:0-3228 GCA_964625265.1 uncultured Sphingobacteriales bacterium
TTTAGATGTGAACCGACAATTTCATCAGCAATTTTTTGGGGTGTGTAGTAAGCACCTTCCTTTGATTTATGCCCTTCGGTTAGCAGAGACTGGTAAATAATTCCCGGCAGATCAGTCAGAACAGGCAACTCCAAATCGAAAAGCCTCCTGTATTTTTTAGTGGCAACCTCAAAACCCATATTGTTTTGCCATCTGTTAAGCTCTTCTACAATGTTTTGGTTGGTACTTTTTTTACCGTAAAACTTTATCAGTTCAGCCAATGGCCTGGCTACAAGGATTTTTTCACTTACCAGTTTTTTAAGGCAAATAACAAACAGGCTTTTTTGCAAATCAAGTCCATTGGAGGTTATAAACTCAATGATATGCTGAAGCAAAGGAAGGACATCTTTGTTCTCCAGATATTCTTCAGGAATAAATGTTCGGACCGAGCGTTTTTTATTGGCCCTGGTACTTAACCTTCCGGCTTCCCCGTTTTCAAGCTTCTCCTTCATCCTCATCACGGATGCTTTTTCAAACACCATTTTTTTATTGTAATGTTCTGAAATCAGGAGGCCAGACCTCTCCCAGTTTGTTACTGTTGCAGTCGAAATTTCGAGTACGTTCGCTGTTTCTTTCAGAGAGAGGTAACCGGACATTTAGATTTGTTTGCTACAAAGATATTAATAGACAGTTTTTTAAAAGCAAGGATTTATGTATTCATTGTGGAATACCCATGCAAGATACTTTTTTACCTGATAAATTCATAAGAATGAATGAATCCCCTAAAGAGTGATGAAATAATTGAATTTTAATTATTTATCAGGGTTAACCTGGACATTTAAAATAAAATCGCCCATGTGTAAACTATAGAATATAAACCTGATTTTCAACCGCCAATATTTTGTATAAATAAATCTTGAATTTTTCATGTGAAGCGTGTATTGCCTATCTGAATAAAATTATTTTGCCTGACACGGTATGAATTAGTACCTTTAACCTCTTAAATATTTACATATGTCTGAACACAAAATAAAAGTTGACATTTGGCACTGGTTTGGGATTATTGCTGTATTCGGTTTGGCTATTTATGCTTCCATGTTACTTTACGAATACCTTTACAGCCAAAAATTACCATCGGTTATTGTCGAAGGAAATTACAGCAGGTTTGAAAACCCTTTTACAAAGCTAAAAACAGATTACGAACAGGAAATTGTTATCATTGATTCAGTCAGGAAAATACTCCCTGATATGGATCAGAAAGATGAGGTATCAGCCGCCATATATGCCTATATCAAAAAGAACCTGAACGAAAGTTATAATAAAATGGCAGGGAGCTATAAGACGTTTTGGGAATTCACCATACACAATAAGAGCAACAAAAATATTGGCCAGGCAGTATTAAACTTGCCTTTTGAGGGCATTTTCAGTGAGATAAGGATGTCGGATATCCAGCCTGTAGCAAGCTTTTCACAACGCATTGATATTGGGATTTTGTATGCCGGGGAAGATGTTAAGATCTATGCCTGGACTGACCAGCCATTAGATGAATATATTGGCTATCTCAAGGAAAAAACCGCACTTGTTTACCATGGTGGCAGCACGGATGTAATTTACCCTGTAAGGGCAGGGGGGCTTCTGGCCTGGAATATAAAACTCCGGAATAAGCCTGCGATGATTGGGGGGGCTATCCTTATCTTTTTACTGGCCATAGTCATCATTTTGTTCTACAATTTAGGCCTCCGGTCGGCCCGGGACGATTTTGAGGAATTTATACCCTTTGGTGACAATGTAAAAAGCGAGCCCGAAGAACCCGTGGAGCAAAAGGATTAAATTGCTATTTTTGCCTAAATTAGATTGACAAAATGGGAGATAAGAAGCGGGTATTATCGGGGATCCAGCCTACCAACGAAATGCACATTGGCAATTATTTCGGAGCTATAAAAAACTGGCTTAAACTTCAGGAAAACTACGAATGTTTTTATTGTGTTGTTGATTATCACGCCATGACTATTCCGTATAAACCGGATACCCTCAGGGCTAATACAAAGGATATGTATGCCTCCCTGCTTGCCTGTGGAATCGATCCCCAAAAAGCCGTGCTGTTTGTTCAGTCCATGGTCCCCGAGCATGTTGAACTTAACTGGATATTGAATTGTGTTACCTCCTATGGCGAACTTGGCAGAATGACACAGTTCAAGGATAAATCAGAGTTGGTCAAAACAAAATCCAAAGACCATTTTGTGTCATCAGGCTTGTTTTTTTATCCGGTTTTACAAGCTGCTGATATCTTAATTTATCATGCCGATTATGTTCCTGTAGGCAAAGACCAGGAGCAACACCTCGAACTGACACGGAATATCGTAACCAGGTTCAACAATCAGTTTGGCCATTATTTTAATCTTCCGGAACCACTTTTTTCTGATATTCCCAAATTGTTGTCGCCTGCCGACCCAACAAAGAAAATGAGCAAAAGCCTTGGCCCCAAGCATTATATCGGCCTTTTTGAAGAAGAAGCCACTATTAGAAAAAAAGTTGGCAGTGCGGTTACGGATACAGGTGGCTCAACAGGCAATGAGTTAAGCCCCGGAACAAAAAACCTGTTTGAAATATTGAGGGCATGCGGAAAGAATGATGAATATACCCAACTTATGAATGCCTATAACCAGGGCCAGCTGATGTACAAAGACCTGAAAGCTATGGTTGCAGATGCACTTGTTGAACTGACATTACCATTGGCAGTGCGGAAAAAAGAGATCCTGTCGGATAAAGATTATTTGAAACGAACCATGAAAGAAGGGTCTGAACGGGCACGTGAATATGCAAGGAATACCCTGAAAGAAGTTCGCAACAAAGCGGGTTTGCCAACACTAAAATAACCTCATGTCAACAAAAACCACCAGTCAGTTAAAAGAGCGGCTTTGGCAGGAACTGGATCATTATGACCATCCGATGCTCAACCGGAAATCCCTGATTGATTGTAACACTGAGTCATGTTTGTTTTTACTGGAAGATAGTGCTGTTGCAAATCAGATGAGTGATTTCCTGAATGAATTTGGCTTGCATACCCAATACCACGACAACAGGCTGGCCATTTTTTTTGATCGTGGCTGGCCCGACTTTTCAGTACTGAATACCCGGAGGGCGTATTTTTTTGAGGGATTAATCTTTGCCGGCTAAATCATGGTAATTAGAAAATATAAAACAGAAAATTACAGGGTTGTAGGGGTTATGTCGGGTACTTCCTGCGAT
>CAZVAY010000285.1:0-3197 GCA_964625265.1 uncultured Sphingobacteriales bacterium
ATGAGTGGCTCGATCAACTGGCATTAGGAAAATCCTCCCTAATGATATTATACTAAGTTCTATTCAATAAAGGTTGACCCAATCTCAGGTACGTAATACTTGGAGTTATGTTTTTCTTCATCAACAAATGAACTACCTCGCAGAAAGCTGTAGAGGTATCAAAATAGAAATTTCTTTATTTTCGATGCAAGCATCGGAGTATTAAACTCATTTATCCCGATAGCGAAAATATCGGGATTCATTCGGCTTACCAATTTCCATGCGCTCCATTTTTGAAATATAAGTCTCACGAATAAAAAAATGTTGGCTTCACGAATATTACCTATACATTTGTCCTAACAGGCAGGATTACCTTCAAATTAAATCAAAACAATGACGTACGCTAAAATCAATAAATCGATGGATCTCAAATTGAAGTCCTATATGGCACTGGCAGGGGGTATCCTGGCCGCAGGGACTGCGCAATCACAGGTTGTCCATACGGATATTGCCCCTGACACCATGCTTAAAGGTGGAACACTTGACATTGACCTGAATAATGACAAGGTGATCGATTTCAGGTTGGAGCAAGCCTCCGTCAACTATGGGTCTGCCTTTGCCAATGCTGCCCTTGTCTATGCACTCAACAACAATGAAGTTCTGGGGACATACCTGCTATCCACCTATATTAACTCAAGTGGGGATACTTTTTATTTCAGCTCTTTTTACCCACGTGCACTGGATAAAGGCGATACCATCTCCGGCCTTAAAAACGACTGGTATTCTACTACCTCAGGAATGGCCCTGGGTGTTTATATCAATTATTCGGGAAGTACCTATGGCTATGGGGTTTGGATGGATGTGAAAGACAAATTCCTGGGCCTGAGGTTCAAGGTAAGTAAAGACACTTATTACGGCTGGATCAGGCTGGATGTAAACAGGACGGTCGATACGGTAATTGTGAAGGATTATGCCTATGAAAAAACACCGGGAAAAGAGATCATAGCCGGTGCGGGGATTCCTGCAGCAGTGAAGTTGCCTCAGAAAACATGGGCCAAAATGTACGTTAAAGACAAACAGTTATATATTAAAATACCTGGTTCAGATAATTCCGGATCCATGACTATTTATGACCCATCCGGCAAGGAGGTTTTGGCTGACCATTCCGGACTGATAAAAAACAATTACGACTTGTCTCAGTTGGCTCCTGGCGTCTATATTGTCAGGTATCAGGTCGGAAACAGACAGCGGGCTGTGAAGATACTGGTCAGATAAAGTTTCTTTATCTTAATAAAATACTTCCTGGTAATTGATAAAAACTCGAATGCTTTAACAAAATGATTGTCTAAAGCTGCATCCTTATTTAATTGTGGCCTTTGGTTCGGATACTTTTTTGTGATTAAATTCCTTTCTGTTTAATCAGGAAATATCTTCATTCGTTAATTGTTGCTCGTTGTATAATTGATTTTAGATTTTTTTGTCCCAATGCTCATACCTTATATCAAGTTGCATTCAACTGTGTAATATGAAATTATAGAATTAATCACATACCGGTATTAAACCTTACGACTAACTAATGAATCTGAAATCATCAGAACTTAGTCAAATAACACATCCATCTTTTCCGGTGGTTTTGCTACCACAGCCTTGTTTGCTGTAATCACGATAGGCCGCTGGATCATTTTGGGATATTGCAACATCAAATCAATGACTTTCTCATCTTCCAGGTTCCTGCCTTTGACCAGGGCTTTGTAGTTATCGTCTTTAGTCCTGATCAGTTCATCCAGGGGCAAGCCACTTTTCCTGATAATCTCTTTCAGGCCTGCTTTGGTAAGCGGTTGGGTGTTGAGATAATCAATGATTTCAAAATCAACGTTTTTTGATTCGAGATAGGCCAGGCCTTCGCGACTCTTCCGGCAACGTGGGTTGTGAAGTATCTTTATCATAAGTCTATATCTGTTATTGTTTTATGGTAAGTAATTTTTTTCTTTGACAAATCGTTCAGGATGAATTGAAAATACGTTTCATTCATGCCAATATGTTCAGGATAGACCAGGCCTGTTGGGGTGAAATTAGCAGTATCCATCAACCTGAGTGTAGCCGTTGCGGTATAACCTGTTGTCCGGGCCATTGAGTGAATGCCTGTAGAACCCTCATAATAATCAATCAGGTCAAACTGTAACCTCTGATTTATACCGTTTTTGAGTCCTTCGGCAAATACACGCATGACGGTCATGTCATGTTCACCGGGTTTCAGTTCCCATTCGGAAAACAACAACCCGGAGGTAAGGGCGAGTGGTGAGATGAGCAAGCCACTGACTTTGATTTTTTCGGACTGAAGAAAACCGCTTTGCTTCAGGACCTCGATTTTTTTGGCATAACCCGGATATCGCAGGGTTTTTTCTGCCATGTCGGGGCAATCAATATGTCTGATCAAAGACCTTAAACCATCCGTATTAAAGGCTTCCAGTTTGCCAGCCTTTTTAAAATCCAGTAATTCCAATCCGCTCAATGGCTCGCGGCTGACTTCCTGCCCTTTTTCCACTAGCCTGGCCGGCCTGGTATATTCTTCCAATACATCGGCAGGGGAGAACACCGCTTTGTATTGCCAGTACCCCGATTTATCCACCGGTAATCCGCCTACATAGATCCTGAGTTTGCTAAGGCTGTCAAAATAGTTGGCAGCAAAACCAGCCTGCATGTGGCTCATCCCCGGTGCCACGCCACAGTCAATCACGGCTGATCCACCACTTTTAACAGCAATTTTTTCAAGGGGTGAGGGGTCTTCCGGAAAAAAGGAAATATCCATGACCTGTTGTCCAGCCATTAATAGCTGCTTTGAAGTTTCGTATCCCATAAAACCGGGTACAGCATTGATAACAAAATCAGCATCCTTGATGCAGGATTTTATATTTTCCGGGACTGACAGGTCTATTTGAGAGGTTTCTAATCCTTTTGCTGCAAGCCGTCCCAGTTTTTTGCTATCAATATCAACACTCAATACGGAATAATCCTGGCTCAGGTCTAAAGCGATAGCTGCACCCACCAGGCCTGCTCCAAGAACGGTCACTTTTTTCTTATTCATCCTTCTGTATGATATCCGTTCCACGAAACAATTTCTTCGAAGGGTTTTCGGGCTTTGTTGTGCCGGCCGGCATCTACAATTTCATCCGGGTATCCGATAGAAAGAATGACCATGGGTTCTATATGGTCAGGTA
>CAZVAY010000286.1:0-3174 GCA_964625265.1 uncultured Sphingobacteriales bacterium
TATCTTCCAGCTTTCACTTGCTATTTCAAGCAACCAACCTTCAGGGATAAGACCTTCAAAAAAAGGGAACAACCTATTGTCTGTAAATGGCTCATTTCGAACAGGAAAGCTAAAACTGATGAACTTTTCAGAATGATTGTTAACATATTCAGTATGATATTGAAAAACGTATTCACCATCATCTGTTTCAGTTAATCGACCTGCCTGAATACCATTATAGAATACTTCTGCCTCTCTCATACTCATTTTGATTATTTATTCATTGGAACAGGACCCAGCGTATGTCCAAACAGGGACAAAACAATATTTACCTTTTCCATGCTCAGATTAATACTCCCTTGTTCAATTTTCCTGACAACAGTAAGAGCAACTCCTGCTTTATCTGCAAATTCAGGTTGTGTCAACCCTGCTTCCTTTCTTTTTTGCTTCACAAATTCACTTAATGATCCGTACATAACTATTGAATTATGAAAACAAATATATAGAAATATACGCATTTACATATAATATTAAAGAATAAATTGATTTTATATGCATTACGATATAATATCGGCATAATCAGACTTGCTATATGCATATACATATAAAAATGTAAAACTTCTTCTAATTGCTCTTTTCATTTTATTCTTCATCTGTTTTCCGGAAGATAACAGCCGGAGATTTTTACACTGGATTTGACAAGAAAAATTATTTTACATAGAGCTCGCGATGTTCCTGCTTTTATTTTGTCTTTCAAATCTTTCTTACTTGATTCTTTAATATCATTCCATAAGAAATGTAAATCTTCAATTCTTACCCCTTCCTTCTTTAGACAGATTTTTCAGTCCAGGTCATATTTCAGCAAGATACCTTAAATTTGTTCAGTAATATTTATATGGTGTTTCAAATACATATTTAGTTAAATCCAACCACAATGACAGATACTCCCGACCCCAAACGAACTTTTGATGCTTTGTCGGCTATTGAAAAGGAAGTAGAAAAAGAACTGCGGCCCAGGGAATTTTATGATTTTGTCGGACAAACCCAATTACTTCAAAACATTAAAGTATTTGTTGAAGCCGCAAGGCAACGTGGCGAAGCACTGGACCATGTGTTGTTTCATGGCCCTCCGGGGCTGGGCAAAACCACCCTGGCTTATATCCTTTCGTATGAAATGGGCAAGGGAATTAAAACCACATCCGGGCCGGTACTTGACAAACCTGCAAACCTGGCCGGCCTGTTAACCAACCTGGATGAAGGCGATTTCCTGTTTATTGATGAGATACACCGTCTCAACCCACTGGTTGAGGAATACCTTTATTCTGCTATGGAAGATTATAAAATTGATATTATGATCGACCAGGGCGCCAATGCACGTTCCATTGAAATTACCATTAACCCTTTTACCCTTATTGGTGCCACTACCCGTTCGGGGCTGCTGACTTCCCCGCTCAGGGCAAGGTTTGGGATCAATGCCAGGCTCGAATATTATAATGCAGAGGAACTGACAAAGATTGTCAGGCGTTCTTCCGGTATTTTAAAAGTTCAGATCCACGAGGATGCTGCCAGTGAAATTGCCCGAAGAAGTCGTGGTACCCCGCGAATTGCCAATGCCTTGTTGCGCAGGGTCAGGGATTTTGCACAGATAAAAGGAAATGGTGTGGTGGATATGGATATTACAAAATACGGCCTGGATGCCCTGCATGTGGATGAAAACGGGTTGGATGAAATGGACAACAAGATACTCACCACCATTATTGAAAAATTCAATGGAGGACCAGTGGGTATTAACAATATTGCTACGGCAGTCAGTGAAGAATCGGATACGCTGGAAGAAGTGTACGAACCTTACCTGATCAAGGAAGGATATCTCAAACGGACACCCCGTGGCCGCGAAGTGACAGCTAAAGGATACAAACACCTGGGTATAAAACCAGGTGGAAGCTCAGCCAATCTCTTTGATTTTTAATCATGACGGATGATAAAGCCCTGCTCACTGCAAAAGTAAAAGATAAAGCCGCTGCTCTTGGCTTTGATGATTGTGGCATTACGCCTGTTACGTTTCTCGAAAATAATAAAAGACAGTTAGAGGAATTCCTTTTTAAAGGCTGGCATGGCAATATGGCCTTTTTAACCAAAAACACGGATAAGAGGCTTGACCCGGGATTGCTTGTTGAAGAAGCAAAATCCGTGGTGGTGGTCATCCTGAACTATTTCCCATCCCAGGAACAGAATCCCGGGGCCCATTATAAAGTAGCCCGGTACGCGTATGGCAGGGACTATCACAAAGTGTTGAAAAAGAAACTAAAAGAACTACAAGTTTACATTAATACTTTAGCCGGAGAGGCGGTATCACGCTGTTTTGTGGATTCGGCACCGGTTATGGAAAGCACCTGGGCACAAAAGGCCGGTTTAGGCCAATGTGGTAAAAATACCCTGCTTATCCATCCCAGACTGGGGTCATGGTTCGTTATCGGAGAGATCATTACTGCACATACCTTTAGTTATGATACGGAAATTGATTTTGAACCCTGTGGACGCTGCTCTGCCTGTCAGATTGCCTGCCCGACCGATGCATTGCTGGCAAGCAGGCCCTACCAACTGGATGCTTCGCAATGCCTGTCGTATCAAACCATTGAAAACAAAGATAAAAGTGAGTTTTCGACAAAAAACAAAGACCGTATTTTCGGCTGTGATATCTGCCAGGAAGTTTGCCCGCACAACAGGGTGGCCATTGCAACAAAAGAAAAGGATTTTTCTATCAAACCCTTTATTGCCAATGCCTCAGATGAAGATTGGGAAAACCTGACACAACAGGAGTTTGAGGAATATTTTACCGGAAGCCCAATAAAACGTGCCGGATATTCCGGGCTTCAGGCCAACATCAGGAAAGTAAAAGGAAACCGATCATGACCTTACCGGAATTTGTTATCAGGCTGAAAAATAAATTAACTCAGCCCCTGCCGGGGCTGGATGCACAATTGCTGATGGCGCCCCAACAAAGATTTGATTACAGGTACAAAGAGAGAAAGGATGGAAATCCTCAACCCAGCGCTGTGCTCATCCTTGTTTTCAGAAATAAAGGCGTCTGGAGTACTTGTTATATCCGCAGGCAGGAATATGACGGTGTTCATTCAGGGCAGATTAGTTTTCCTGGGGGGCGATTTGAACAAACCGATGAAAATCTGAAAATGA
>CAZVAY010000287.1:0-3158 GCA_964625265.1 uncultured Sphingobacteriales bacterium
ATCAATATCTTTTGCTGACAAGCCATCAACACTATAATCACTTAACCGGCTGTGACCCGGACTAATGGCAAGCAGTTCAAGTGCTGTTCGCTTTATACCGGTTGCTGAAGCGTATGTCTCCAGGCATCCCTTATTGCCGCAATTGCATTTCCGCCCATTGATTTTAATACAAATATGACCTAATTCTCCGGCCAATCCTGTTGTTCCCCGCCATACTTTCCTGTTGAGCACAATGCCGCTTCCCAGGCCGGTGCCCAGGGTAATTACAACAAAGTTTTTCAGGCTTTTGGCGGATCCAAAAATCATTTCTCCACTGGCTGCTGAGTTGGCGTCATTGTCCAGTTTAGCTTTAAGCCCGAAAACTGAACTGAATATCTTTGTCACCTCCACAGTCTCACGCCAGGGTAAATTAGGTGCATTTTGAATTTTTCCTGTCAGATAATTTCCATTTGGGGCACCAATGCCAATGCCCCGGATAGCACCATAGTATTTTGAATTGTTCAAGCTCGCATAAATATCCCTGACCAGGGTTTCAAAATCCTTGTAGCTGCGGGTAGGGAAATTCAATTTTTTGTAAATTTTCCCATCCCTGCCGACTATTCCGCAATAGGTGTTGGTCCCGCCTAAATCGATGCCTAAATAATAGTTGTCCACCGGATCAGTTTATTGGACAAAAATAAGGAAATGATTGCGTAAACTGGATAATTGATAAGTAATACTTAGTTGCTTTGGGCTATTTTTTAAAAGAGTACGAAATACAATAAGATATTAAATCCGAAGTGATCCTACACTTAGCTGATCAAAAAAATCCTGTCACATCACCCTGGTATTGGGTCATGTTCATTGAAGTCAATACATAAATTACAGTTCCTGTGGTAACAAGGGTATTGGCTCTGTGCCCGGTCGAAATAAATCATTGTACAACTACAAATTAGTCGTCAGTAAAATATCGAGGCTTTTGCCTGACAGGTTGAATTTCCGGGCCAGGTACAGGTTGGTCAGGATACCTTTATACACATAAACCCCGTTGCGTGCATTGGGCCGTTCCCACAAAAATGTATCAATCGATGATGCATCCAGGATGTCTTTCAGCACGGGGGTCAGGATATTACCAAGTGCCAAAGAGGCTGTTTGGGGTACCAGGGATGGAATATTCGGGACACAATAATGGACAATGCCGTGTTTGATGAAATAAGGTTCTTCAATAGTAGTAACAGAAGATGTTTCGAAGCAACCGCCCTGGTCAATGGATACATCCACGAGGACAGCACCTTCTTTCATTTTCATGACCATGTCTTCAGTCAGGATAACGGGTGTCCTACCGCTTTTAGATCTGAGTGCGCCAATGACTACATCCGCATTGATAATCGCTTTTTCTAAAATATCTGTATGTAAGAGAGAATTATAAACTCTTGCTCCGATAGAATTTTCCAGCCTTTTCAGCCGGTACAGGTTGGTGTCAAACATTTTAACCGAGGCGCCCAGCGCCAGGGCAGTTTTAGCCGCATACTGGCCAACGGTACCTGCCCCAATGATCACCACTTCAGACGGTGGGATACCTGTGATCCCGCCCAGTATCTGGCCTTTGCCCATCTTCCCCGACATGTAATCCCCGGCAACCTGTATGGCTTTTTGTCCGGCTATTTCACTCATGCTTTGGATGACAGGAAATACCCCCGATTCATCACGTAAGTATTCAAAACAAATGGCTGTTATTTTTTTCTCGAATAAATGCCGAAGGCTTTCCAGAGACATACGTGGCAGGTCAAGTGCCGATAAAAGGATCTGCCTTTCTTTAAACCATTTGATTTCCTCCAGTTCAGGAAATGAAATTTTACAGATAATATCGCACTGATAAACTTCTTTGGGGTCATCTGTAAGGTCAGCACCTGATTCGGAGTATTCGCTATTGGTGAAAAATGCATTATCACCGGCCCCTTTTTCCATAATTACCTTGAACCCATACCCACTCAACAATTTGACATCATGGGGGGTCAATGCTACTCTTTTTTCAAAATGATGTTTTTCTTTTGGAATTCCGAGACTGATTGATCTCCGTTGCCTGCTAACTTTTTGCAATTGTTCTTTAGTTTGAACGTTTGCATCGCTGGCCAGTTTATGAACTGTATTATGCTCTAATTCTCCCATTCCTGATTATTATAAGGATAGCAATTTACAAAGAATCCGTATTATTTGCAAGTGATTTCTCTCTTGTTTTCGTCCTGAATGGTAATTTCTATTTTGGCGAAGGAATCAGGAATGTAGGTCGCAGCCTTTTCCGGCCATTCAATGAAAACATAATCTTCCGAAAAGAATATTTCAATAAACCCAAGGGTGAGTATTTCTTCTTCATTTTTCAACCTGTAAAAATCAAAATGGTAAACCTTGTTTGAGCCTGAATATTCGTTAAGCAAAGTAAAAGTGGGACTTGTAACATTTTGAACTATGCCTAATTGTTTACAAAGTGCCTGGATCAAAGTTGTTTTTCCGGCACCCATTTCCCCGTACAAGGCAAATTTTCTTTTACCTGATGCTAATACTTTTTCTGCAACGGCCATCAGTTGATCCGTACCAACATCTTTGAATTTTAGCGGATTCATAGTGCCAATTTATTCAGTTCTCATTGAAATTTGGACAATTTATCACTATTTTGATTCAAGAATAACCAGGGGAACAAGCATTTCTTCCAGTGAAATTCCCCCATGCTGAAAGGTGTTGTCGAAGAAATTAACAAAGTAGTTGTAATTGTTGGGGTAGATAAAGTAGTGGTCTTCCCTGGAAAAGATATAGGAGGAACTCATTCCCGGTTGAGGTAATTTCAGGTCAGCAGGATTTTTTACATACAATACATCATTGGGGTTAAAATTCAGATTTTTCCCTTGTTTAAACCTCAGGTTGCTGGTTGTATTTTTGTCACCTACCACTTTTGAAGGAGTTTTTACCCTGATAGAACCGTGGTCTGTGGTGATGATTAGGTAGCAATCCTTTTCGGAAGCAAGTTTAAGTGCCTCAAATAGGGGAGAATGTTTAAACCAGCTTACGGTTAAGGAGCGATAGGCTGTTTCGTCTTCGGCCAGTTCTTTGAGCATTTCCATTTCAGTCCGTACATGACTCCACAGGTCAATAAAATTGTACACAATAACGGTCAGGTCTGCGTT
>CAZVAY010000288.1:0-3132 GCA_964625265.1 uncultured Sphingobacteriales bacterium
CCTTTGAACAAAATGCTGTGGACTATCTGCTAAAACCTTTTTCGAAAGACAGGCTGGCAAAAGCCATTGATAAAGCCAAAGAAAGAATTCGCCTGCGACCCGTACCTGGTACCGATATCCAAAATTTAAAGATCAGCCTGGATAATTCGGAGAAAACATTGTCACGGATTGTTGTCAGGCAGGGTTATAAAATTATTGTTATCCCCATTGTAGAACTGCATTACCTGGAAGCCCAGGATGATTATGTCATGATCTATTCGGAGAAGGGCAGGTTTTTGAAAGATAAAACCATGAAATATTATGAAAAACACCTGGGAGATGACTTTGTCAGGATCCACCGAAGCCACATTATACCCTTGTCACAAATTGAAACCGTGGAACAATTTGGTAAAGACAGCCACATTGTTGTATTGAAATGCGGTGTAAAACTCAGGGCCAGCGCTACCGGTTACAGAACTTTGAAAAAAAAGATTAATCACTGATGAAATTTAAGGCTGGGAATTATCAGGTATCAATCGATCCCTGAAATAACTTTTCTCAATAAGTTCAGTGCATTCACAGCCGAATAGCTGATATTCTGCAAGCGGCCCCTGTTCATCACAAAAGTCATTGAACGCACTTTCCCTTCCCTTCCAGCACAGGTAATCCAAACCGTACCTACGGGTTTTTCGGGTGTTCCACCTCCCGGGCCGGCAATACCTGTTATGGCCAGGCTATATGTTGATCCGAACCTATTCTTTACCCCCTGAGCCATAGCTTCGGCACACTCTCCACTGACAGCTCCCTGTTTCTCTAATATTGATTTTTTAACACCCAGTTCCTGCATTTTAATTTTATTGGAATAGGAGATTACCCCGCCCAAAAAATAGTTGGAACTTCCGGCAACAGATGTAATGAGATGTGACAAATAGCCGCCAGTGCAACTTTCGGCAATAGCCAGTGAGGCATTTTCCTTCAGGAGCATCTTCCCAATGGCGCTTTCGACCGTTTCATCTCCGTGTCCGTAAATATATTTTTGTAACAAGTCTTCAATCTTTTTTGAGAAATCATGAATTTCCTTTTCCACCTGCCTTCTGCTATTTCCTTTACCGGTCAACCTGATCTTCACCTGGCCAATACCTGGCAAATAAGCGAGTGATATATTTTCAGGTAATTCCTTTTCAACATGCGCTATTTTTTCCGCAATGGCCGATTCGCCTATTCCGATTGTTTTAATATTATGTTGAACAAGGATTTTATTTCCATTGCGTTTCTTCAGCCACGGTATTACTTCATCTTCAAAAATCCCCTTGAGTTCAAAGGGAACACCCGGCATGGCAATAAGCACCTTTCCGTTTTCTTCGAACAACATACCCGATGCTGTTCCCCTGGTATTTTTTAACACTTTTGCCTGTTCCGGGATCAGCGCCTGCTTTTTGTGTGTTTCAGGTAATTCCGGATACCTGGGTTTTAAGAGTTTTTCAATGGTAGCCAGGGCTTCTTTATTCATGATCAGTTCACAATCGAAGTATTCGGCTAAGGTTATTTTTGTGATATCATCATTCGTAGGCCCGAGACCTCCCGATACCAAAACCAGATTACAAACATCAAGCAGGTTATCCAGGGCTTCAACAATATCTTCTTTCCTGTCGGGAACAACTATTTTTCGTAATACCGGTATACCAATATCACCTAACCTGTGGCTGAGGTATTGCGAATTGGTATCCAGCGTTTCCCCACTGAGTAGCTCATAACCTATCACCAAAATTCCAGCTTCCATTCTTTTTTTATTTTTAAGCAAAGTTACAAGGGATATTATATTTTTGCTGTTCCATAACCGGATTGATATTCATTTAATGACAAAGGAATTTGAAGACAACAAAGAACGGGTTCTTGAGAACCCAAAAGAGATGTCGTTTTTCGACCATCTTGAGGAATTCCGCTGGCATTTATTTCGCTCCGTAATAGCTGTAATGCTGGCCGCTATTGTCGCATTCTTTTTTAAGGATTTCATTTTCAACAACGTGATCCTTATGCCTAAAGAGCCGGAATTCATAAGCAACCGGCTTATGTGCCGGTTAGCCGATTTATTGAATAAAAGTATTCTTTGTATTAACCAGAACCCGGTCGATATCATTAACATAAAAATTACCGGACAGTTTGTAACACATATTACTATTTCCTTTATAGCCGGCTTTTTAATAGCCTTCCCTTATGTGGTTTACCAGATATGGACCTTTATAAGGCCGGGGCTTTATAAAACTGAGAAAAAGACCAGTTCCAAAGCGATTTTTGCTATCAGTATCTTGTTTATCCTTGGCGTTTGCCTGGGCTATTTTGTTATTGTACCGCTCTCACTCAATTTCCTGAGTAATTATGTTGTCAGCGGCAGTGTCGAAAATAAGATCAACCTGAATTCGTATATGACCACCATGTCAAGCATTTGTTTTGCAGCCGGTATCGTTTTCGAACTTCCTGTCCTCACTTATTTCCTGACCCGCGTGGGAGCATTAACACCACATTTTATGAGGCAATATCGCAAACATGCCATTGTGGTTATCCTGATCTTATCAGCCGTTCTTACCCCTCCCGACCTGATGAGCCAGATGCTGATCGGATTTCCGCTTTACCTGCTTTACGAACTCAGTATTCGCATTTCAACAAGAGTCCTGAGAAAAATGGCCGAAAAAGGCTGATCCTACAGTCTCTTCACCGACTATCCTAATCTCCTCTTTTCCCTATATCTTTGCCCGATAATTATCTTTCTATGATCGACAAAGAACTATTCTTCAAAAAACACCGGGAGTTACAGCCCGAATTCCTGGAGAAGATTACAGAAACAACTATGACTGAATTTCCAAAGAGATTTGAAGAATTGAAAACCCATTTGGTAAATCTCAATTACGGTGAAACCATGTATTACTCCGATTTTATTGAAGACAGTTTCATTTTTATTTTCGGAGATGTGGAATTTGGCAAGCTTCTCAGGCGTGTTAATAAAGCCGCTAAAGAAAATAATAAGGAAGGGTTATTGGGATTATACCCTCTCCTGACAAGCAATGCAGATAGATTTGTTCAGGAAATCCGGGAGTTTCACCTGGAGCATTTCAGCAATAAAAAATGATGTTAAAAATCGTTAAACTGGCTTTTGTT
>CAZVAY010000289.1:0-3024 GCA_964625265.1 uncultured Sphingobacteriales bacterium
AGCGTGAGAGGGACGATGGAAATAATGTACAATACACACTGTAACTGAGTGTCTTTGTTTTTTAAACAGCCTGGCAGCCACCAGGCCATCCCCGCCATTATTGCCTATTCCGCAGAAAATATAAATGCTTCCATCAGGTTTCAGCCACTCCAATAATTCGCTGGTAAACATGGTAGCCGCTCTTTCCATCAGGTCAATGGATTTGATGGGCTCGTTTTTGATGGTAAAAATGTCAGCTTCCCTGATCTGTTCCCTGTTTAAAATCTTCATACGGCATTAAATAATAATTCTGAAAAGCCTGAAAACAAACGAAAAAGTGCAAAGCAAGTTAATAATTTCTCAACTTGTATCATCTGTTTCCCGATTATTTTGTCAACAAATTATAACTTATTTTTGCATTTGAACATTGAGTAAAAATGGAAATCCAGATAATTATTCTGCTTTCAAGCATCGTCTTGTCTGCTTTCTTTTCAGGGATAGAAATTTCCTTTTATCAGGCTAATCTGCTTGAAGTGGAAGTTGAAAAAAAGAAAGGGAGTACCCGGGCCGGCCTGGTGTCTTATTTTTCAAAAAATCAATCTGATTTTATTACAGCTACTTTGATTGGGAACAATATTGCCATTGTTATTTACGGCATTGTTTTTACCAAACTTATCGATTTTTACTATGGTGATTCCGGCATTTTCCATATTCAAAACCCATTCCTGTCATTTGTCGTTATTACGATAGTTTCGACATTTATTATCCTGTTAATTGCGGAATTTATTCCTAAAGCAGTATTCAGGCTGATGCCAAACAAAGTACTTGAATTCCTGATTTTTCCTTATTGGATATTCTATATAATCCTTTTTCCGGTTAAGCTAATTGTTGAATTACTGGCGAGGCTAATATTATTTGTAATGGGTATTAAGGTTAAAGACAAAAAAAATGTCCTTGACTTCATTGACCTGTTTCATTTTGTCGATAAAAGGATACGGCAAAACAAGAATAATGATCTGGAAATTGATAAAAAAATGATCCAAAATGTTATTGAACTGCCCAATTTGAAAGTCAGGGAATGTATGGTTCCACGAACAGAACTGGCAGCCCTGGAAGTCAACGACTCGATAGAAAACCTGAAAACCCTGTTCGAGAAAAGCGGGCATTCAAAGGTGGTAATCTACGAGGAGAATATTGATAATGTGTTGGGTTTTGTTCATGTCATCGACCTGTATACTCAACCCGATAGTATTAAAAATATCCTGAGGCCTATCATTATTATTGCTGAGTCAATGCCGGCCAATAAATTGTTGAAACAGTTTATGGATAGTAAACGCAGTCTGGGCCTTGTTGTAGATGAATATGGCGGAACAGCAGGACTGGTTACCATTGAAGATATCCTGGAAGAGATCTTTGGTGAAATAGAAGACGAATTTGACAGGGAAAGCCTGAAAGAAGTGGTTGTTTCCGATAATGAATATATTTTTTCTGCCCGTCTCGAAATAGACTATCTAAATGATAAATACAATTTTGGATTACCTGAAGGTGATTACGCAACCCTTGGAGGTTATCTGTTGGAATTGTTTGAGAAAATTCCCAAAACCGGGAACGAAATAAGCCAGGGCCCCAATCATTTTAAAATAGTGTCAGCCACCGGTAACAGGATCAATGAAATTTACCTAACCCGTCAGAAGTCATAACACCATGGCGGTATTGTATATCATTCCCAATGTGTTAGATCCGGATGCCTTTGAAGTATCATTCCCCGGTTCAAACCTTAAGTTGATCCGGAAATTAAAACACTTTGTTGTAGAAACCCCCAAAGTAGCCCGGCAGTTATTAAAAAAGTCCGGTGTTCCTACTCCTTTTGACAATCTGGTTTTTTACGAATTAGACAAACACAAAAAGATGCCTGATCTACAGCCTGTCATCAACATATTAAAGAATGGGGAAGATGTGGGCCTGATCACCGATGCCGGATATCCGGCCATTGCCGACCCGGGTGAGCAGCTTATTTCTATGGCACATCAGAATAGTATCCGGGTAAAACCCCTTATCGGCCCGTCATCCATTTTTTTAGCCCTGGCAGCATCCGGGCTGAATGCCGAGAAATTTATATTTCATGGATATTTACCCGTGAAGCAACATTTTCGGATTAAGAAGATCATGGAACTTGAGAAGACACTCCGACAAAATCATTATACGCAGATTTTTATGGAGACGCCTTACAGGAATGAGGCTATGTTAGCTGATCTGAAGAATAACCTGAATGAAAATACTGTATTGTGCGTGGCTGCCAATATCACATCAGCCAGGGAAATAATTATCACGAGGTCAATTCACGAATGGGAAAAGTCATCAATAAATCTCAGTAAGCAACCGGCCATATTCCTTATCGGGGAATGGAGCTGATTTAATATTAATTGATACGCTCAAGCCCACTGCTTTATCACAATTAACCTGAAAAATCCCCGAATTTTTAGATAAAATATTGACGATTGAAAATCAGGTTAAAAAATTTTATTCTAAAAATCCGAAAAAACTACCTTTGCGCTTTATTTCAGTATTGAGTATAAAAACCAAACAGACATGTTTTATTTAATGATCATTGTTTTTCTACTTGGATATACGGCCATAGCCCTGGAGCATCCTTTAAAAATAGATAAAGCAGCTTCGGCCCTCCTGACCGGTGTTGTGCTCTGGACATTATTTGCGATTGGTGTTAGCGATATTTTACCTGCTAAAGAAGCTTTTTGGGAATTTTTACACGAAAAAGGCTTTATGGCTCAACTTGCTGGTGGCGAATTCCTTAAGTATATCGAAGAAACCGGTTTCTTAAACCTGGTCCAAAGTGATGAACTTAAATCATTCCTGGTAACAAATTATGAATTTGGCGGAAGCCTGAGAAATGCCTATTTGTCTTTTATTGGCCATCATGAGTTGCTTGTGCATCTGGGAGAAATATCCGAGATCCTTTTCTTTTTATTGGGAGCCATGACCATTGTAGAAATTATTGACCAGCATGAAGGGTTTAAAATCATTACC
>CAZVAY010000290.1:0-3014 GCA_964625265.1 uncultured Sphingobacteriales bacterium
AAAATTAGATTAATAGAAGGACATGGGATTGATTACCTGCTGGTCATTCCGTTTACACGGGAGTTTTCGCAGCAAAAACCCGGGTCTTTCATTCAGGAAATACTGATTGAGAAAATTGGTGTAAAGGAAATTGTGATCGGTTACGACCACCGGTTTGGCAAAAACAGGGAAGGCTCAATTGAATTTCTGATTAAAAAAGAGTATGCTGACAGATTTCATGTGCATGAAGTGGAGCCTTTTATGATGGGCTATGTCAATATCAGCTCCACCAAGGTCAGGCAGGCATTGTCAGATGGCCATGCTCAACAGGCAAATCAGATGCTGGGCTATAATTACAGTTTTGAAGGCCGGGTGATCAAAGGCATGGGACTGGGGAAAAAAATAGATTTCCCTACGGCCAACATTCAAAAACTGGATGAAAATAAAATGCTTCCTGCTGACGGGATCTATATTTGTTCGGCTGAGGCAGAAGGGAAACAGTATCATGGTGTGCTGAATATCGGCAACAACCCGACTATTCCGGAAAAGGGCAGGAGCATTGAAATTCACCTGTTTGACTTTAATGAAGATATTTATGGCCGGGATATCCGGGTCAGTTTTTTCAAACGCATCAGGGATGAGCAAAAGTTTGATTCAGTAGAAGCCCTGAGAGACAGCATGTTTGCCGATAGGGAATTTGCCTTACAATACCTGAAAAATAATTAACATGGCAGGTAACCTGGATCTCGGTATGTGGGGCGAAAGCCAGGCTGTACAATACCTGCAGGGCAAAGGTTACGAAATCCTGGAAAGGAACTGGCGGAGCGGACGCTTTGAAGTCGATATCATTGCAACGCACAAAAATCTGCTTGTATTTGTAGAAGTAAAAACCCGGACAAGTTCAAAATACGGCTTTCCCGAAGAAGCAGTTCTGGATAAAAAATCCGAACATCTGCTTCAGGCGGCCTGGCAATATATCGAAAACACACAATACCAGGGTGAACACCGGATTGACATCATTTCAATTATTAAAGAAAAGAATAAAATTAACCTGAAACATATTGAGGATGCTGTAACACCTGAATTGTAATTCGTGGTTGTCAACGGAACTCAATATTTTTGTACCAAATTACAAGCCATGACCAACGATGAATTAAAGGATATACGTGAGCGCCTCAATGCGCTGAGGAGGTATCTTTGACCTGGACAAAAGAAAAAACAGGGTTGAAGAACTGGAGAAAAAAACGACCGTAGCAGATTTTTGGAATGATGCGAAGAAAGCACAGGAAGTACTGAAGGAGATAAAACTGCACAAAAAATGGATTGAAAGCTTTGACGAGCTTTACAGCAGGTTTGAAGACCTCGAAGTATTATTCGAATTCCAGAAAGAAGGGGAAGCAGGTGAAGAGGAAGTGAACACCCAATTCCAGGCATTGCTTAAAAATCTTGAAGACCTTGAATTCAGGAAAATGCTGTCGAATGAGGAAGATGTGCTCAGTGCTGTCATGGAGTTGAATTCGGGGGCAGGTGGCACCGAAAGCCAGGACTGGGTGGCGATGCTGGTTCGCATGTACCAGATGTGGGCAGACAAAAACGGCTACAAAACCAACATTGCAAGCATGGTCCCGGGCGAGGAAGCAGGCCTGAAATCCCTGACGATGGAAGTAGAGGGCGAATTTGCCTACGGTTACCTGAAAGGGGAGAATGGAGTACACCGGCTGGTACGTATTTCGCCCTTCGACTCAGGTGCCAGGCGCCATACATCTTTCGCTTCGGTTTATGTTTATCCTATGGTGGACGATTCCATTAATATTGAGATCAATCAGGCAGATATAACCTGGGAAACCTATCGCTCCGGTGGGGCTGGCGGCCAGAATGTGAACAAGGTTGAAACCGCAGTGCGGGTAAGGCATGCTCCTTCCGGGATTGTTGTCGAATGTCAGGAAGAAAGGTCGCAACTGAAAAACAAGGATCGCGCTCTGAAACTGCTCAAATCAAAATTGTATGAGCAGGAACTGCAAAAACGCAACGAGGAAAGGGATAAAATTGAAGCCTCGAAGATGAAGATTGAATGGGGCGCACAGATCAGAAACTATGTGATGCACCCTTACAAACTGGTCAAGGACCTGCGTACCCAGGTAGAAACATCGAATGTACAAGCCGTTATGGATGGTGACCTTGATGATTTTATCAAAGCTTACCTGTTGCAGACCGGATAACCCGGTAGTTCGGAAAAGATCCCCAGGCTGGTTGTTAATGGTAAATGAGCCTCACATCCCGGTTTCAGGGCATTCCGTTAACCTTAAACACATATAACCAATTACATTCAGGAGAATAATTCCCCTGATCAGGGTTACTTTTCATACGCCAGGATACAAACCACATTATTACACAAAAAATATAGATGTGAAAAGAAAAAAACTAACTCAATTCTTCCTGGTTTACCTGGCAGTGCTCATGTTTACCGGGGCCAATGCCACTTCTATCATGGGTGGTGAAATAACCTGGTCGGTAATTGGCCAGGATAGTTTGATGGTTAAATTAGACCTTTTCATTGACTGTAATGGCACAGCTCCCACCGCTCCCGGCCTGACTGTCAGGTGCAAAACAACAGGGCAGGTTATAAAAACGCTTACGCTCAATCAACTGTCAGTTGAGGATATAACCCCTGTTTGCAAAAGCCAGTGTACACGTTGCGATTCTTCAGGATGTACATTCTTATATGGTATCAGGCAATACAGTTATACAGGCCTGGTTGTTTTCGATACATCTGTGACCTGTTGTAAGATTTTATTTGAATACTCAAGCTGTTGCCGGAGCAGCACTATTACCACAGGGGCGGCAGGGAAGTCTTTTTATATTTTTTCCGAATTGAACCGTTGCTTGTCAGTACCTGATAATTCACCGGCTTTTACCAAACCGCCTATCGCCATTATCTGTATCGGCCAGGACTTTGTATTCAACCAAGGTGTTACTGACAACAACATCAGCTCCACCGGGGGTTTGCTCGACTCACTGGCTTACGAATGGACATA
>CAZVAY010000291.1:0-3009 GCA_964625265.1 uncultured Sphingobacteriales bacterium
CAATGAATGGTTGTATTACCAGATTAACAACCTTTCAGGTGAACTTGATCAGTTCAATGACGAGAAGTCAATTGTTCAGGTATTTACCGAAAAGCTATCAGTTATTTTAGGTTTGGAGATTTGTGCACATTATCGGTTGCCAGGGAATAAAAAAGCACCAAAATTCACTTTTTGCAGTAAGGGGGATAAACAAGATTTTGTTAAGCTTCATGGCATGTCCACTGACCAGGTTGATCAAATGTTTAAAAAGGGATTAAATAGGGATAAGCAGGAAATACTAATTATAGAGGATAAAGATAAACCCCAAACGGTTGAATCAGGAATTTTCTACGCCCTTATGCCTATTGGGTATGGCGAGGATCAGTGGTATATAGAATTGTACAACCCCGAAAAAAATTTTACTTTATCGCCTGTTCAAAAAAGATTACTTGAACTGATTGGGCCCAGGATCAACCTGAGGTTAAAAAACATTCGGTTGATCAACGAATTAAAAACAAAAGAAAAAGAACTGGGGGAAAGCGCCAAGAAGCTTGAAAAAGAAGTTGAAAAACGTACGTCTGATTTAAATGAAAATGCCGACAGGCTCGAAAAAACACAAAAAGCACTTGCCTATATGAGTGAAGACCTATTCGATTTGCAGGTTGAACTGAAGGAAACCAATAAAGAGTTAAAGGAGGTTAATCAGGAGCTTGAAGCGTTTTCTTATTCTGTATCACATGATTTGCGGGCGCCACTTGTGCGCATGAGCGGGTTTAGTAAAATGTTGATGAATGAAAACAAGGATGTTCTTGACGATACCGGCAAGCATTATTTAAACAGGATAGATGTTTCTGCCAGGCACCTTGGCGAACTGATCAATGCCGTACTTGACCTCTCGAGGGTCAACAGGACCGAACTAAGACGCAAGAAACTAAATGTGGCCGTCATTGCCGGGAAAATTATTAAAGATATTGTCGATGAAGAGAATAAGATATCTTTTAAAATAGAAGAAAAAATCCCTGTTTATGCAGATGCTAACATGCTGGAGATCGTTTTAAGAAACCTGATCCAGAACAGTATAAAATTTTCGGCTAAAACAAAATCGCCTGTGATTAAAATATTCAGAAGCAAAGAAACAGAAGCAAATGTATTTGTTGTTGAAGACAATGGGGTTGGATTTGACATGAGCCGGTACGATGACCTGTTTGCACCTTTCAAACGATTGCATAGCAAAGAGGATTACGAAGGAAGTGGAATTGGGTTGGCAACAGTTTACAGAATTATCAAAAAGCACCAGGGCAGTATATGGGCTGAATCAAAAATTGGAACAGGAAGTAAATTCTATATTAAATTATGAATATTTCAAAAATGAGAAAAGAAGTTATCATAATTGAAGACAATCCGGATGATGCAGAACTGGTAAAAATCGCCTTAAAGAGGTCATCCGGTCCATTGAAACTAAAGCATTTTTTAAGTGGCAACAAGGCTATCGATTACCTTCATAGCAGGAACCATGATGAACAGGATATACTTTCATTAATTATCCTCGATTTAAAAATGGATGGCATGACAGGATTTGATGTGATCAGGGAGCTCAGGAATCATGTAAACACCCTTTATGTGCCAATTGTTATTTTTTCATCCTCAGGCCTTGTGGCAGATATGGTACAGTCGTACAAGTTAGGGGCAAATGGCTATGTTCAAAAACCTGTGGACGGAGATTTATTTTTTAAAAAACTGTTTGATATTGGGAGCTTTTGGCTTCACACGAATCAATTCCCGCAATTAAACCAACAGAACCATGACTAATCTAACCAAAATCAAAGTGTTACTGATTGAAGACAGCATTGACGATGCCGAACTTGTTGTTTATGAATTGAAGCATTTCGGGTTTCATTTAGAATACAACCTGGTTCAGACGATGGAACAAATGAAAGAAAAACTATCAGGCCCGTCTTATGATGTTGTCATTTCCGATTATGTCCTCGAGGGATTTTCCGGTGAAGAGGCGCTAAGGGAAATAAGAAAAATTGATAAGATCATTCCTTTTATTTTAATATCCTCTACCATTTCGGATGAGGTAGCCGTAAAGACACTTAAAGCAGGAGCGCAGGATTATATTCCTAAAACCTCTCTGGTCAGGTTAGGGACAAGCATTGTTCATGCACTTGAAGAAGCCAAAATACGGAGGCAAATGGAAGGCTTGATCCATGAATCGGTTGATAACAGAAAACGCCTGGATGCCATATTAAATAATTTGCCCGGCCTGGTGATCAGGGCATTTCACAACAAAATACGCACATTGATATACACGAGTAGCAAAATTGAAGAGCTAACAGGTTACAGCGAATCAGAATTATTGTATAACTATTCGATAGGGTACTTTGATATCGTTATTCCGGAAGATTTACCAAAACTCAACAAGGATATTGAAGATGCAATTAAAAGTAGCAAACCCTATAAAGTTGAATACAGGATAAGAACAAAAGAAGGTGCAGAGAAATGGGTTATGGAATCAGGTTCGGTTATAGAATCTTCTGAAAAAGGAAAAACTGAAATCGAAGCGTTTGTTGCAGATATTACAAAACAAAAACAAGATGAATTGAAAATCAGGGAACAGGAGCAATACCTGCAATCCCTGCTTGAAAATGCCAGGGATTTTGCTATCATTATTCTGAAAAAAACCGGTGAAGCCTCACTCGACCTGGAAATTGCTTTTACCAGCCCATCGTTACAGGATTTATCAGGAATTGGAAAAAATACAAGTAACAGGTTACAGAAAATAATTGCCTGTATTGATGAAGAAGACCTGCTGAGCATGGTGAAGGAAAATATTGATCATGACAAAACTATTGATAGGTTTCATGAAATATTCAGGTACAATCATCCTAAAAAAGGATTGAGGTGGATGGAATTACAGGGCAGGGTGGTTACCTCAACAGGAACTCCAGGCGATAATGTATATGTCAATGGGTTGATCAGGGATATTACTGATGACTATAAAATTCAGAAAGCACACAGTGCATTCAT
>CAZVAY010000292.1:0-3007 GCA_964625265.1 uncultured Sphingobacteriales bacterium
ACTAAGTAAAATGTAAGACTACTGTTTTTAATCCTTAATTTTAAAACTCCGTGTAGTACTCCGTGCTACTCCGTGGAAAAAAAATATAACCTCTGGGTCTCAATGGGTACAATAAAGAAAGATTTTTAAACTTTCAAACTATAGCAAATGAAAGAGGCGTCATTCAGCTAAGATGGTATAAAACCTGTCTCGTGAATTTTTTGTAATTTTATCCTCAAAATTACATCCTGAGATGCGAGTTGCACCCATAATAAGCCTGGCTACCTCCTTTATTGACCTATTCTACCCAAGGTTATGTGTGTGTTGTGAACGCACTCTGCAGGAGAATGAGGATTATCTGTGTTTCCATTGTCAAACCTCATTACCAAAAACATGGTTTCACCTCATTGATGAAAACCCGGTACAAAAAGTTTTTCAGGGACGGATACCCCTTGAGTTTGCCACTGCATTCCTCTATTTTGTCAAACAGGGGAAAGTGCAAAACATGCTGCACCACATCAAATACAAGGGCTACAAGGAAACAGCCTATTACCTGGGAAAAGTATTTGGGTATGACCTGAAGCAAAAACTCAAAACCGAAAGTGTTGATATCATTGTACCTGTACCCCTGCATGCAAAAAAACTTAAAATGAGAGGGTTCAACCAATCGGAATGGATAGCCAACGGAATGGCTGAGGCAGTTGGGTTGCCTGTGAATACCACCCACCTTCTCCGGGAAAAATTCTCGGAAACCCAGACGAAGAAAAACAGGTTTCAACGCTGGCAAAATGTAAAAGACATTTTCTATGTGAAAGATCACAACCTGTTCCAAAACAAACACATTTTGCTGATAGATGATGTTATAACCACAGGTTCAACCCTGGAATCATGCTGGCTGGTTTTACAGAATTGTAACGGTATAAAAATAAGTATTGCTACCCTTGCGTTTGCAACAGTTTAGCTTTTGTAGTAGTTTTGAAACGTCAAAACCGGCCTTATCCAATCATGAAAAAATCCTACATAGTTCTGTTCGTTGCCATGCTATTCAGCATTGTTTTATCCTCTTGTTGGAATGAAGAATTTATTACCAACCCGGATGCCGCACTGGAATTTAGTACCGACACTGTTGTTTTTGATACAATTTTTGTAACACAGGGATCGGCAACACGCAGGTTTATGGTTTACAATCCCCATGAAAAGAGTATCCGGGTGAGTGAAATTCGATTGGCACGTGGCGATGCTTCCCCTTTCAGGATTAATGTGGATGGCAAACCATCGGCTTTGGTAAAGGATTACGAAATATTGCCCCACGATTCATCCTATATCTTTATTGATGTGACCATCGATCCCAATGCCGCCCAGTTACCGTTTATTGAAAAAGATTCTGTGGTTTTTATTACCAATGGCAATTTCCAGAACATCAAGTTGTTGGCATGGGGCCAAAATGCCAATTTCTTTCACAATCACATGATCACCACAGATACAACCTGGACCAACAACCTGCCTTATGTAATATCCAATCATGTGGGGATTGATAAGGATGTGACGCTGACCATCCAACCAGGGGTGCAGATTTATTCAGACAACGGTTCAGCTATTCTTGTCTGGGGAACTATCAAGGCTGAAGGCAGCTATGAAGAACCGGTAATCTTTCAACATCTCCGGCTTGACGAATATTACAACAATATTCCGGGTCAATGGTATGGCCTGTATTTTTTGCGCAACAGCAAAGATAATTACCTGAAGAATGTTCAAATACGAAATGCCACCATCGGTGTCCGTGTCGATTCGTTACCAGTGACAGGCAATCCGAACCTTGTACTCGAGAATGTCAGGATTGAAAATATGAGCGCTGTCGGGATCCTGGGTTATTCAGCTCATATTACTGCCTATAATACTGTTGTCAGCAATTGCTGCCAATACCTGGCTGTTGGCGATTTGGGTGGAGAGTACAAATTTTATCACTGCACATTTTCGCATAGCACCTGTGTTTGCAGCAGTCAGGATCCGGCTCTGGCCTTTTACAATACCGACTACAACGGCAACCCCAATGATATGACCCTGATGATCGTTAATTCAATTGTATGGGGCTACAACAAGGATGAGCTCGACCTGAAAGCCACCGGGCAGGGTACGTATACCCTGGCTATCGACCATAGCCTGTTGAAAACCACTGACAGTAAATTTGATATCAATGGCAACATCCTGAACCAGGACCCGAAATTTATCAATGAATGCAAATACAATTTCCGGTTGGATACCATGTCACCGGCCATTAATAAAGGCATTGATGTCTCCGGCTTACCACTGCAGGTGAAAAATGATTTTAATGGGAAAAACCGAAGTTCAGGGATACCCGACCTGGGAGCTTATGAAAGAGATGAATAAATAGTTTCCATTCATCATAAGCCTGATTAACAAATTTTAACAGCCAATATTTACCTAATATCATTCAAAACGCAACCTGAATACTAATTTTGCGCACAATTAAACCTAATATGTGTTATGAATGAAGCATACAATATCGACATCAGGGAACTGAACGAAAAGATAAAGGCAGAAAGTTCATTTATTGAGCTTCTGAACCTGGAGATGGCAAAAACAATTGTGGGACAAAGACACATGCTTGAAAGCCTGCTTATAGGGATTTTGTCACAGGGACACATTCTTCTTGAAGGAGTTCCCGGCCTGGCAAAGACGCTCGCCATCAAATCATTGGCCCAGGCTATTGGCGTAGATTTCAGCCGGATTCAATTTACACCTGACCTGCTTCCGGCCGACCTGGTTGGTACCATGATCTACAACCAGTCAAAAAATGAGTTTGTTGTGAAAAAAGGCCCTCTATTTTCCAACTTCATCCTGGCAGATGAGGTCAACCGTTCACCCGCCAAAGTGCAAAGCGCCCTGCTCGAAGCCATGCAGGAAAAACAAGCAACTATTGGTGACAATACCTTTCGTCTGGAAGAGACTTTTTTGGTGATGGCGACACGAAGCCCCATTGCACAGGGCAGCACACAACACTTCTTTT
>CAZVAY010000293.1:0-2978 GCA_964625265.1 uncultured Sphingobacteriales bacterium
AATTTATATTTAGGGTAATTTTCTTCTTTGCCTTGAATATACTGTTGTTTAGTTCATAACCACTGATCAGGGATACGGCAGCAAAGTAAAGCCAGATCATCAATACGATCAGCGCACCTAACGAACCATAAAGTTTGTTGTACCGGCCAAAATGCTCCACATAAAAACCAAATCCATACGAAACCAACGCAATCATAATAGTGCTTATAAAAGCTCCCGGAGAATAAAATTTATATCTTTCCTTTTTATCAGACCCATAAAAATATAAGATAGAAATAGCTGTAATTGATAAAACAAGGGTGATGAGTAGTTTGAAAATCCAAATAGCGGAGACCAGCAAATTGCTACGGGAGAAAAAAGAACTATCCTGAAAATAATCAATGACAAATTCTCCGGCAATCTGGATTGTCACGGCAACAAGGATCAGAATAGTCAATACGATGGTCAGGTAAATGGAAACCAGATATTTTTTCCACCAGGCACGTTTCAATTTTCTGTTAAATGCCACCAAAAGTTTGTTGATACCATTCGATGAAAAATAAAGCGTCAGAATAACTCCAAAGGAAAGCAAATTTCCCCTGCGTTTCACCAAAATATCTTCCAGTGTTTCCTGAATGGTTTCAAAAGCACTGCCGGGCATAAATCCTTTCATCATATCCATCACTTCGGTGTGCAGGTTGTTGACCGGGAAGTAAGGGACCAGGGTAAAGAGAAATATCAGCCCCGGAAATAAGGCCAGAAAAAAGCTGTAAGCACTGGCTGAAGCCCTGACGGAAATGGACTCACGCATAAGCTGCCTGGTAAAGAACTTGAGCACTTCTGAAAAAGGAACCCCATCAAACCCGGGCAGGGTTATCCTGCGTAGCAAGGCAGCCAGGGTCGTATTCCTGATCCGTCCCAGCCACAATTCGTAAAATTTATTCAAATCAGGCGTTTTCAAAATAGGGCCTCATTTTGTCCAACAAAATATCCGGAATACGTACCGGCCTGTTCCTTTCGATATGAAGGAAAATCAAGGTAGTTTTTCCGGTGTTTAAAAGCTCACCCTTTTCATTTAATATTTCGTAATCGAAATAAATTCTGGAGGCAGGTAATTCCTTAACAATAGTTTTTATAGTAATAAGGTCGTCATACCTGGCTGGTTTAAAATATTTACACGACATATCAATCACCGGCATGGCAACACCTCGTTTTTCCAGTTCGGCATAAGGAAACCCAATGGAGCGAATGGCTTCGGTGCGGCCAAATTCATAAAACTTGGCATAATTGCCATAATAGGCGTAGCCCATTTGGTCGGTATCGGCATACAGCACCCTGAGCTTTGTTTCGTGAACAATCATTTTCTGATATTTAACCTGTTTAATGCCTGTTGGTATTGCCGGGCATACCTTAAATGCTGGGAATAGTTAGTGGAAAAATGATGGTAGCCCGATAAATCAGCTTTGGCACAAAAATAATAATATCCATGATCTTCGGCATTAAGAACTGCATCAATGGCAACTATTTCAGGGATGGCTATGGGCCCCGGTGGCAATCCTTTGTTTTTATAGGTATTGTAAGGGGATTCAATCTCTTTGTGCTTGTTCAATATCCGCCTGATACTGTTGTCGTGCCAGGCAAATTTCAGTGTGGGGTCAGCCTGGAGAAGCATGTTTTTCCTGAGCCGGTTGAGGTAAACACCGGCAATGGTGGGCATTTCATCAATTTTAGATGTTTCCGCCCGAACTATTGATGCGAGTATTGACACTTCAACGGGTGTGAGGCCTATGGCATTTGCCTTTTGTCTTCGGGTTTCGTTCCAGAAATAGTTGTATTCTTTTTCCATCCGGGCCAGAAATTCTTCAACATTGGTATTCCAGTAAAATTCATAGGTGTTGGGAATAAAACAGGACAAGATCTGCTCATCATCAATACCCCATTGATCCAGAAATTCTTTGCTGTAAAGTTTCTCTATTAAAGCGGAAGAGTCAAGTTCCAGGTAATTCCCAACCAGGCCGGCCAGTTCACCAGGTGTGTTCAGGTTATTTATTACAAGCACAACAGGCACATTGGCATTTGACCTGAGCAAACTGACCAATTCGTAGTTGCTCATATTGTGCTTTAACAAAAACCGGCCGGGATGCACTTTGTTGGTTAGGTGCATCTTTTTCGATACCCAGATGAATGACTTTGTATCTTTCAACAATTTATTGTCATCAAGTAGATAAACAAGGGTTTTAAAACCGGATCCGGTGGGTACATACAAATAATATTTTTTATGCGGTTCCGGCAATTTGATGTTGTAATCAAATAGTTTCAGATAAATATTGTATCCAAAAAACAGGGCTATAAAGAAGATAAGGCCTAATGAAGCAACAAGGGTAAAAGGCAGGAATGAACGTCTTCGGCTACGGTGCCTCTGTCTAAAATATCGTTCGGACATAAAATATATTCAAGAATTTCCGGTGCAAAAGTAGGGTATCTTTCAAAAATGGTTTTCGAGAAAAGACAGGTATTAAAAAAGAAAGTATAAGAAATAGTATCAGGCAATAAATGAAAAGATTAATGAAATGGCTGATATAAGGTGCTTTTCCGAAAAGTTCATATTCGATGGTGAATGTTGCTTTAACCTAAGGCCTGTACCCAAAAGACATTTGTTCACCTTCTTCAAAAACACTGGCGTAAAATCCACTAAAAATTTCGGGCAGGGCTTTAACTCCCATTTTCACTTCCGGATTGTCAGCCACATAATAATCATCGAGTGAATAATCGTTGGGGATGGAATTCCCAAAAACCAGGAAAACCACAAGGCCTAAAATCAGATAGCTGTTTTTGTATACTTTTACTTCCCAGGTTGAGTGGTCTTTGTTTTTCATCCTGATTAATGCTTTGCCTTTAATGAAAGGCTGCCATAATAACCTGCTTTATCCATATTTCCTTTCAAACTATAGTAGTCCCTGAGATTTATACAAAGGCGGTAATTATCCGGGTTCACTTCC
>CAZVAY010000294.1:0-2957 GCA_964625265.1 uncultured Sphingobacteriales bacterium
GGTAGCCTGCATATTGTTTTCGCAACCGGATGATCAATTGGTTGTATTCATCAACTTCAAAATATTTCATCCTGACGAAAAGTTCTGCAAAATAATCAAGGTTTGTCCGGGTAATGACATTATAGTAAATACGCGGGTTCCCGTTTCCTGTGTTTGATGCATAATAGTCAACCAAATCAATTGTGTCGAGTGAAAGTTCCACGTCCCTGCAAACTTTATCGGTAGCATCCAGGCTGGCATCTTCAGGTAGTTCAATGCGGACAATGAACTGGGGTTTTTCTGCTTTCGGGAAAAAACTCACACCATTTTGAACAAACACATACATACTGAAGACCAGCAGCAACAGGGAAACAATGATTACAACTGCTTTGTGTCCAAGCGCAAAGTTGAGTGTTTTGCGGTAGGGCCTTTGCACAATTCGCAGAATCAACCTCTGGAAAATTCTGTTTTGGAATTTTCCTTTCGATAGGGGCTTAAAAGTCCTGGCAGCAAGCATGGGGGTCAGGCTCAACGCTATGAGTAAGGAGAAACCTAGGGTGGCAATGATGGTCAGGGGCATACTCCTGATAAAGACACCGGTTTTATCCGGCATCATGATGATGGGAATAAAAGCAAACAATGTGGTTATGGTAGCGCTCACTACCGGCCAGCCAATTTCTGATGTTGCCTGAATAGCCGCTTCCCTGGGACGAAGTCCTTGAGCCAGAAAGCGGTTGATGTTTTCTGTGACCACAATGGAATTATCAACCAGCAAGCCAAGGGCAACGATCAACCCGGCAATGGAAATTTGCTGTAGCCCGTAACCGGAAACATCCACAACAAAAAGGCCCATAATAATGGACAAAGGGATGGCAATGATGACAATCAACGAGGATCTTACGCCCAATGTCAGGAATATGACCAAACCAACTAACAGGATACCCTGCAAAAGGTTTGATTGAAAACGGTTAACCTTTTTGTCAACTTCCTCTGTCTGGTTGTAAACAGTTTTAAGTTCCACTCCGGCCGGAAGAGTAGATGAAAATGCTTCGATAACCGGTTCAATGCCTTCATAGGTTTTGTAAATATTCAAACCCTCTTTCTGGTTGATGGTAATGAATACCGCCCGATGGCCATTATACCTGGCCAGGTAGCTGATTTTTTTGTTCCCGAACCGGACAGAAGCTACATTTTTCAGATAAATATTTTTACCGCCTTTGGCGCTGATCACTGTATTCTGGATTTCTTCCAGGTTGTTGTACGAACCCGTTGTTTTAATGCTGAACGATTTGCCGGATAATTCCATATCACCACCGGGGATATTGGCATTGGAACTTTGAATTGCCTGGGTCAGGTTCTCAAGCGAAATATCCATGGCTGCCATTTTTTCAAAATCGGGTAGGATTTTAACTTCACGGACCGGCAGGGCATGGACCTCTACCTTTTTCACTCCTGCAGCTTTTTCCAGTTCCTTCTTCAGGAGGTCTGTTTTTAAATCAAGGTATTCCCAGGAAGCTGAATCGGATACCAGGGCCAGTTGGATCATACTGACATCCGAGGTAGACCAGCGCATGGTTTTAATTTGATAGATTTCTTCCGGCAGGCTGCTTTTTATCGAGTTAACTTTTTGCACCACTTCGTCATATTTTTCTTTGGGGTCAGTACCGAAATAAAACTCAATGGCAATACTGGCAAATCCATTTCGCAGGGTGGTTTTGATAACTTTAATGTCATCGAGCTCATTCAGTGCCGATTCCATTGGGATAGCAACAAGTTCTTCAAGGTCGAGCGGGCTGGCTCCGGGATATACCACATACACCGAAGCACCGGGGACCATCATTTCAGGGTCTTCCGTCCGGGGCATATTCAGGTACGAATGGATGCCGGCAAAAACCATCAACAAAAAGACAAGGATGGTAAACCTGTAATGGCTGATCGATAACCCGGGAAGTTTCATGGCTTTTGTTCAATAATTTCAATAACAGACCCGGAGTTGATATTACTGCCACCGGAAACGATCAGGGTATCCTGATTTGTAATACCACCGGATACAAAGGCTTTATCCCCTTTAATATGGCTGATTACCAATGGTTTTTTAATTGCCTTGCCGTTTTGAAGGACATAGACATTGGCTGAATATTCTTCCAGGTCTTCCAGTGCATCAACCGGTACAATCCATTGCTTAAGAATTTTGTTGGTAACAATTTCTGATGTAATGATCATTCCGGATGAAAAGCCCGGGACAGGGTTTAGAATGGTAATTTCCACTTCGAATGAGGAGGTATAGGGGTCTGCCATTTTACCCGTTTCAGACACCCTGCCGTAAAAGGTATCTCCGGGAAAAGCATCCATAAAGATCAGTGCAGAATCGTACAGGTTGACTTTTACAATTTCCTTGTCAACCAGGTTGACACGGGCAATCCAGGATTCATCTTCTGACGCAAAAAGGATCACCGGCATCCCGGCTGCCGTAATTTCATTTTCTTCTGCAACGATTTTTAGGATCACCCCCTGTGATGGAGCTGAGATAACGGCATGTTTCTTATTGAACAGGGCAATATCCCTGTTTTTCCGGGCAACGTCCAGGGCGGTTTGCATGTTTTGTAATTGCTCCCGTGTTGCCACACTGTCGTTGAACAAATCTTGTAATCTGTTAAAATCACGAACAGCTTTTTTATAAGCAAAATCAGCTTTTTGTGCCATAGCATTAATCTCGTCAGGTTTGAGTTTGGCCAGCCAGGTAGTTTTCTTTACGTGTTGTCCTTCTTTTACTAAAATTTTATCGATAATGCCACCGGTCTTAAAACTGAGTTTCATTTCTTGCTCAGAAAACAACCGTCCTGAGGCATGAATGGTCGCCCGGTATGCAACTTTCCTGGCAAACCCTATCCTGACCGGCACTTTTTTTTCCACTTTCCCGGGGGATGTCTTTTGCCGGCAACCCCACAGGCTAGCAACCAGCAGCGATAAGATAATAA
>CAZVAY010000295.1:0-2931 GCA_964625265.1 uncultured Sphingobacteriales bacterium
GGAATATGCGTTTCGGGACAGATGATTATTACTGTGCCTGCCGTAGCCGATATTTTCAGCATTATCCTGTGTACCTTTTCTGCTATCACCATCAGCCGTGGGTTTAGCCTGAACATCCTGTTTGTCTTTATCCCGTTCCTGCTTTTTTATGTTCTTTACAAGCTGGGGAAAAAATCCATTCACCTGCCCTTTTTAAATAAAGTCAGTTTTCGTTTTTCTCATTCTGCGGTACAGATCAACATCAGGGGAGCCTTATTGATCATTCTGATCTTTGTGGTAATATCCCAGTTTATTGGCGAAGAAGTGATCCTGCTTGGCGCTTTTCTCAGCGGCCTGCTATTGTCAGGTTTTATGCACAGGGAACGTTCCATGCTACTGGTCAAACTGGACGGGATGGGATTTGGTTTTTTTATTCCTGTTTTCTTTATCATGGTGGGATTTCAGTTTGAAGCTGATGCTCTCAAAGAATTTGATACAAGCCTGGTTTATTACCTGCTAGTGCTGGTATTGATACTTTTCACTATCAAGATCATTCCTTCCCTGGTCTGGGTCAGGCTGTTTGGAAAAAAGAAAGCCATAGCTGCCGGTTTTCTGCTATCGTCAAGGCTTAGCCTGATCATCGCTGCCTCAGCAATCGGATTGAAAATGGGTGCTATTACACCAGGTATCAATGCCGGATTTGTTTTGATGGCAGTTATTACCTGCATGCTTGCACCACTTGTTTTCAGTTGGCTTCACCCTGCTGTGACCTTTCCCTTAAAAAAAGTAGTTATTGCCGGTGGTAGTAGTACTGCCGTACTTCTTGCCCGAAGGTTGAATTTTCATGCACGGAAGGCTGTTATTATCGAACAAGACCCGGCACGTGAAAAAGAGCTTTCACAAAAAGGGATTCAGGTTGTCCATGGTAATGCTGAAGATCCCGAGGTTTACAAATCGTTAAATTTACTTCATACCAACCCTGTGGTACTGGAAACGGGACATGCCGAAACCAATATTCACATTGCGGCCATGCTCAGACAGGAATTTCTGCACGAAAACATTATTTCAAGGTCCAAAGTCCGGACTGTCGAAGACCGGCTACGCCATTTCAATGTGCAAATAGCCGATGAAAGGCGCATCATGGCTGCTACTTACGAAAACCTGTTGTTCAGGCCCAACACTTACAACGATTTGGTTGAAAGTTTTGACAATTACAAGCTGGAAGAAATTGAGGTCACCCGTCAGGATATGCAGGGCGTAACAGTAAAGAAATTTCCCTGGCCTGCCAATGCCATCCTGATCATGATCAAACGTGGTGACAATAATATGATACCCCATGGTTATCATCCGCTTCAGGTAGGTGATATCCTTTACATTTTCGGCACATCAGAAGCCATTGAATCCGTTTTAGCCAGTGTAACCTAACCCGGAGACACCATATCCTGTTCAATTATTTAGTTACATCAATGTAAAATTGTACTTTTGCAACTTTTAAAATCCGGATGAAAATTCTGTTCGATATCGGCCACCCAGCCCATGTGCACCTGTTCAGGTATTTAGCCAAAAAACTGGTTGAAGACGGGCATCAGGTATTTATTACCGCCCGGCACAAGGAGTGTGACCTTGATCTTCTGCATGCGTACGGTTTTGAGTATAAAAGATTCGGGAAATCCTACAAAAGCATTCCGGGAAAATTGTTCGGACTGATCCGGTTCAGTATCCTGCTCTGGGTCCATGCCCTGAAAATCAAACCTGATATTTTTATCAGCCATAGTTCGGTGTACCCGGCCATTGTATCCTTCCTGATGTTCAAACCCCATATTTGCATTGAAGACACAGGCAACATGGAACAAGTCGGTATCAGTAAGCTGCTGGGGGCAACCTTTCTGACATCGAGATCCTTTAAAACGAAGCTGGGCCGTAAACAGGTATTTTATGCAGGTTATCATGAGCTTGCTTACCTGCACCCCCGTTATTTTAAACCCGATGAAAGTGTACTGGAACAAGCAGGCCTAAAAAAAGGCGAACCCTTTGTTATCCTCAGGTTCGTTTCCTGGACTTCCAGCCATGACCTCTACCAGCATGGTTTTACCCGCGGAGCCAAACCACAAATTGTGGAAGAGTTGTCAAAATTTGCCAAAGTACTGATATCGTCTGAGGTAAAACTACCCGAAACCCTCAGGAAATACAAGATTGAGCTGCCACCTGAAAAAATACACCACCTGCTGGCTTATGCCACCCTGTTTGTAGGCGAAGGAGCTACCATGGCTTCGGAATGTGCCATGCTCGGGACACCGGCAATTTATGTTAATTCCAGTGCTGTGGATTACTGTACCGAACTGGAAGAAAAATACAGCCTGGTTTTTAACTTCCGGGACGAAGGAGGAGTCATTGATAAAGCTGTTGAACTGCTGAATTTCCCCGACCTGCGACCTGAATTCAAGATCAGGCAGGCGAAAATGCTTTCCGAACGAATTGATGTGACAAGATTTTTTACCTGGTTTGTGGAGAATTACCCCGCTTCGTTCAAGGAAATGAAGAACAACCCCGACAAAGACCTGGAATTTAACCTGAAAAATAATTGAAATTCAATTATTCTGTCAGCCCCTGGGTGATTAATTCATTTTTATCAATTTATCAGCTTAAGGGATAAACAAGCAGGCATCCCCATAGCTTAAAAACCTGTAATCGTTGTCAAGGGCAGCCTGATAAACATCCCGCCAGTTTTCACCAATAAATGCACTAACGAGGAGGATGAGCGTGCTTTGCGGCATGTGAAAATTGGTTAACAGTGCATGGCAACAGGCAAACTGATAACCCGGCAAAATAAAGATCTCCGTCTGGCCTGTAAGCTGTTCGAGATTTAAGGAATCCATCCGGTCAAGTACAGCTTGAATAGCTTGGTTTCGTTCAGGAAGCTTTTCCCTTTTTTCATACGGAAACAATTTAGGA
>CAZVAY010000296.1:0-2850 GCA_964625265.1 uncultured Sphingobacteriales bacterium
TATTGGGCCGGTTGTAATCCTTGGGGCTGTATCTCTCTGGGGCCTGGAAGGCAGCTATAAACTGATGCCTTTTGGACTTATAACCACCACCCTGCTCTATTTTAGGCTCAGGAACCTGGAAATTTCCAGCGAAGTCGCAGCAAGCAAATCCGAAATTACGGGTATCAGGGAAACACTGAAAAACCATTCCCGTTTTTTCTTTATCCTCAGCGGATACCTGCTGACCCGGGCTTTCCTCAAATCCTCGTTGACCGCATTTCTTCCCACATACCTCAACATGGAAAAAGGACAGACCTTGTGGTTCAGCGGCATTGCCCTTTCGGTATTGCAGATAGCCGGTGCTGCCGGTACCCTGATATCAGGGACTTTATCGGATAAACTGGGACGTAAAACGTTACTGCTGGTTTTAGCAGTTGTGGCGCCCTTTGCCATGCTTGCCTTTTTAAATACCGGAAATGATGTAGTCATGTTTGCCTCCCTGGTGCTTCTTGGCTTGTTCCATTTTTCTACCGGCCCGGTTTTACTTGCCCTGGTGCAGGATCAAAACTCAGAACGGCCTGCATTTCTCAACTCGGTTTATATGACTATTGCTTTTACTATCGGCTCAGTTATGGTTTTCATTACCGGATTGGTTAGTGATTACATCGGGCTGGAAAAAACCTATCATCTGGCTGCATGGATAGCGTTTGGAAGTATTCCGTTTGTATGGATGTTAGGGTTGCCCAGAAGGAAGGCTATTTAGCCTTTAACTTAAGTTATTCAGGAATTTTCATTTAAAATATTGACGATTGAAAATCAGGTTTATATTAGAAATGTGCTCCAATAAGGAGAGTTGATTTTCAATGTTAGGGTTAGCCTCCGTTGAGCCGGATAGGACTAAAGGAGTTATCAGTCCTGGCAAATATTTAAAGTTTAATTATCTAATCAGCCCTTTAGGTGATTAATATATTTTTATGAATAGGAAAATAGCACATAGCTAAATTGGCTATATTTTAACAAGTGGCTATTTACCAGCGCGGTACGAAATAACACAGGGGATGAAAAGATACCTCATGTTTATGAATTAATCAGGTTAAGCGGTTTTTCCTTAAAATATCAACAAATTTGTGCCTGAAATTCTATTTTCAGATTGTTTGAAACCTGAGAAGCAAACAATGAGCATAAAGTGACAAACAAATGAACAGCAGGGATATCCGCCAAAAGTTTTTTGATTTTTTTATTTCAAAAGGGCACAGCATTGTACCTTCTGCCCCGATGGTTGTGAAAAACGACCCGACACTGATGTTTACCAATGCCGGCATGAACCAGTTCAAGGACATTTTCCTGGGTAATAAAACCGCCAACAAACCACGGGTTGCAGACTCGCAGAAATGTCTCCGTGTATCGGGCAAGCACAACGACCTGGAAGAAGTAGGGCACGACACTTACCATCACACCATGTTCGAGATGCTGGGCAATTGGAGCTTTGGCGATTATTTTAAATCCGAAGCTATTGAGTGGGGTTTTGAATTGCTGACAAAAGAATACGGTATTGATCCCGAACTGTTGTACGCCACCTATTTTGGTGGTGACACAACTGAAGGATTGGAAACAGATACCGAATCCAGGGAATTCTGGGAAAAATATCTTCCTGCTGACCATATCCTGAGTGGATCAAAAAAAGATAATTTCTGGGAAATGGGTGATACCGGCCCTTGTGGGCCCTGTAGCGAAATTCACGTTGACCTGCGAAACGAACAAGAGAGAAAGAAAAAGCCGGGAAATGAACTGGTCAACAAAGACCATCCCCTGGTAATTGAGATTTGGAACCTGGTATTTATCCAATACAACAGGCTGGCAAGCGGGCAGCTTGAAAACCTGCCGCAGAAACATGTGGATACAGGCATGGGGTTCGAACGCCTTTGTATGGCACTTCAGGGGAAAACTTCCAACTACGATACGGATGTATTCAGCGCTATCATTAAAAAATGTGCAGAGATCACCGGTCATGACTACAACCAAAACGAAGAAACTGACATTGCTTTGCGTGTTGTAGCCGACCATTTAAGGGCAGTAGCTTTTTCCATTGCTGACGGGCAATTACCCTCCAACAACAAAGCCGGTTATGTGATCCGCAGGATACTGAGACGGGCTATCCGCTATGGTTACACTTTCCTGGATCAAAAAGAGGCCTTTATTTACAGGCTTTTTCCTGTACTTGCCGAAGATATGGGCAATCAATTCCCGGAACTAAAAAAACAAAAAGACCTTATCACCAGGGTAATCCGTGAGGAGGAAGAGAACTTCCTGAGGACCCTTGAAACAGGCATCAGGCTCTTGAACAAAGAAATTGAGCAGGCCAGAAAAGAAAATATAACGGAAATAAGTGGTGAAACAGCCTTTGTACTGTACGACACTTATGGTTTTCCGGCTGACCTTACTGCCCTCATTCTCCGTGAAAACGGCTTAAATTTCGACCATCTTGCTTTTAACGAGGAATTGAAAAAACAACAGCTGAGATCGAGAAATGCAGCCCACCAGGAACTGGAAGATTGGGTGGTGTTGGTGGATGATAAAGCCCCAACCGTTTTTACCGGTTACGACCAAATGGAAAATAACTGCCGGATCTTACGCTATCGCAAAGTGAAGGAAAAAGACAAACAGTTTTTCCAGCTGGTGCTTGACAAAACACCCTTTTATGCAGAAAGCGGAGGACAGGTAGGCGACACCGGTGTCCTGAAGAATGAATTTGAAAAAACAGAAGTTCAAAACACACTGAAAGAAAATGAACTGATCCTGCATATTTGCCCCAGGCTACCCGAAAATCCCGATGCCCTGTTTACAGCCTCGGTCAATGTATCTGCCCGCAGA
>CAZVAY010000297.1:0-2804 GCA_964625265.1 uncultured Sphingobacteriales bacterium
TCAATCACTATAGTGTCCGCTAGTGGTATGGCCGGTGTCGGGGATTTTGAATCGATAAAAATTTTCCGGGACGGTAAACTTTACATCTGCGGGGATGGCGTTTCCGAAATCTCCCCCGAGCTTCCTCCCCTGGCTCCCCGTGTCGGAATTGTATCAAACATGCAGGCCAATGTCGCCCTTGAACTCCTGTTAAATATGTAATCATGGACATTACCCTCAACAACAAGCCCCAACATTTCCAGGAAGAGATCCTGAGCGTTCAGGAAATTATCGACCAAATGAACTTTTCGTTTAAAATGCTGGTCGTTAAACTAAACGGCAGTGTCATAAAAAAAACGGATTATGACTCCGTCACAGTCAAAGACGGGGATAATCTTGCGATTATCCATTTGATCAGCGGTGGTTGATATAAATTGAATATCCATTATTTGTCAGGGTTAACATTGAAAATCAAAAAGCCCAAGGCTTGAACTTAGGATTATCAACCTGATTTTCATTCGTCAATATTTTATCTAAAAAACGCAGGAATTTTTCAGGCTAAGTTCCGGGGAAAAATAAAAAACAGCTTTATGTAATTCAATCATTCTTCATATTTTCACTGCCTTTAATAACATTTTCAATTTCAACAGACATGAACAAATTACATAGACCTGCCTTGTTGTTTATCCTTATTCTTTTTCTTAAACAAAGCCTCTTTGCCGGTGAAGGCATGTGGATTCCGGCTTTGCTTGCCAAATACAACGAGGCTGATATGATCAAAAAGGGGCTTAGGATCACAGCCGATGACATATACAGTATCAACCATGCCAGCCTCAAAGATGCCATTGTACTCTTTGGCAGGGGTTGTACCGGAGAACTTGTATCAGACCAGGGCCTCCTGCTTACCAACCACCATTGTGGTTATAGCAGCATTCAGAGACACAGCACGGTGGATCACGACTACCTGACCGATGGATTCTGGGCTATGTCCCCAGCGGATGAATTGCACAACCCGGGGCTGACAGTGCAGTTTCTTATCCGGATGGAAGATGTAACCGAAAGGATATTTGCTGAACTTACCGACCAGATGACAGAACCGGAAAAGCAGCAAAAGATAAAAGAGGTTAGTGATCAGATCATTTCCGAAGCCACTGAAAATACCACCTACAATGCCTCGGTAAAACCCCTGTACTATGGCAACCAGTATTTTCTGTATGTCATGGAAACTTACAAAGATGTAAGGCTGGTAGGGGCCCCGCCCTCAGCGATAGGGAAATTTGGTGGCGATACAGACAACTGGATATGGCCAAGGCATACCGGGGACTTTTCTGTTTTCCGCATTTACTCTGCTCCCGATGGCAGCCCGGCTGAATATTCACCTGACAACATCCCGTTGAAACCAAAAAAACATTTTAAAATAAGTTTAAAAGGTGTTAAAGAAGGTGACTTTAGCATGGTTTACGGATATCCCTTTACGACAAAGGAATATCTGCCATCAGTAGCTGTCGGCCTGATCCAGAATGAGGAATACCCTGTCAGGATTGATCTGAGAACCCAAAGGCTTAAGATCATGGCAGCAGCCATGGAAAACGACCCGGCCACCAGGATTCAGTATGCCTCGAAATATGCCGGTGTGGCCAATGGCTGGAAAAAATGGCAGGGCGTTATCCGGGGATTGAAAAATGCCGGTACCATTGACAACAAAAAAGCCTTTGAAAAAAAAGTTCAAATGCAGATTGTCAGGCATCCCGGCCTGGCCGCCCGGTACGGAGACATTTACGGTAATTTTGATCAGGTGTACGCTGGTTTTGCACCCCTGAACAATTGGGTCACCTGGTTTTCCGAATCTGTCTGGGCCATTGAGGCCATCCGGTTTGCCCGTAGTTTTTCTTCGCTTGAAAAATTCACGGAAAACAATGATGAACTGCAGGCCGGCCTCGAAAAGCTCAAAAAAGCCGGCAGTAATTTTTTCAAAGATTATAACCCCGAAGTGGACAAAAAGATTTGTGCTACCATGTTGGAAGACTTTTCAAAAAACATCAAAGCGGAAGAACAACCGGAGGAATTCAGGGAACTGGTCAATAAGTTTGATGGTGACTTTGAAAAGCTTACCGAATACCTTTTCAGTAAATCGGTTTTTGATTCCGAAAGCGAACTGAACAAATTTTTATCAGCCTATTCCGTAAATAAATTGAAAAAACTTCAGCGCGACCCTGTTTACAGTTTGATGAATGCCTTTATCAATTACTACTCGGAGAACATCTATCTGAAGATGCAAGCCTATCAGTTGCAAATTGACCTGTTGATGAGAAAATACATGGCCTTGCAAATGGAGATCAGGAAAGATGAATTGTTGTATCCCGATGCCAACGCCACCCTGCGGCTGACCTACGGAAAGGTAGCAGGATATTCGCCCGGTGATGGGATTCAAAACAGGTATTACACGACCCTGAAAGGCATTATGGAAAAAGACAATCCTGATGTATATGACTATGATGTCCCTGAAAGGCTGAAGGAGCTTTATAAAAACAAGGATTACGGCAGGTATGGTGAAAATGGTGAAATGCATGTGGGTTTTATTGCCAAAAACCATACTTCAGGAGGTAATTCCGGTTCACCGGTACTCAACGCTGACGGCCATTTAATTGGTATCAACTTCGACAGGAACTGGGAAGGGACCATGAGCGATTTCAATTATGATCAATCCGTTTGCCGGAATATTTCCCTCGATATTCGTTACTGCCTGTTCATCATCGACAAGTTCGCCCATGCCGGCTACCTCGTGGACGAAATGGACCTGGTGGAGTAGCCCCGTTTGATATCCT
>CAZVAY010000298.1:0-2795 GCA_964625265.1 uncultured Sphingobacteriales bacterium
AACTCTTGTCCTGCCCAACAAAAGGGCCGGTTTATTTTTCAGGAAATACCTTTCCGGCCTGATCAACAAACCTCTTTGGGCACCCAGGGTAGTGGAGATAAGTACCTTTGTCAGGGAACTCAGTGGACTGGAACAGCCGGATAAGTACTATCAATCGGTCATGTTGTACAAATCGTACAGGGAAATCCTGTTGAAGAAAAAAATAAACCCTGAGGATTATTCTGCGTTTTACCCCTGGGGAAAAATTATACTTAGCGATTTCAGCGAAATTGATAAAAACCTTCTCAACGCAAAAGATGTCTTTAAAACCATTAAAGACCTCAGGGAACTTGAAGATTATTTTGATTACCTGACAGAAGAACAACTGGAAGCACTCAGGCTGTTTTGGTCGCATATTGACACTTCCTCCGTTTCGGAAGAAAAGGATAATTTTCTTCGCACCTGGGCAATCCTCTTTGATGTTTACAGCAGCTTCAGAGCTGAACTTCTGGCTAAAGGATTCGGGTATGACGGCCTGATCTACCGGACTATCAATAACAAAATTCAAAACAATGAACTGAAGTTAGATGGCCGGATTTATCTATTTGCCGGGTTCAATTACCTGACTCGTTCCGAAGAAGGTATTTTTGATTTTTTCATGACACACACCGATAGTTATTTTTTCTGGGATATGAGCCCGGAATTGATCTCACGGCCTGATTTCAAGCCTGCAGAAAAGATAAAGGAATACACGGCCCGCTTTGAAATGCCCGATGACTTTTCACCTGTTTACAATCCCCTGGCCCAAACTCATTTTACATTAACTGCTGTTCCCGGTAAATCTTCGCAATGTAAGGTTTTGGGCGAAAAACTGGAGGCAATTCAAACGGACACTTCTTCAGAAGATGATTTTGATAAGAACCTGGTGGTGCTGGCCGATGAAAACCTCCTGTTTCCCATGCTCTATTCGGTGCCTGACAAGTTTGAAAAAGTTAACATCACCATGGGGTATCCGTTAATGCAATCCCGGCTGGCCGGATTTGTTTCCACCTTGTCGGATTTGCTAAAAAGGGCCAGGAGGTCAGGGAAGGGTGACGTTTTCTTCTATTATAAAAATGTAATTGCCTTATTGTCTTCGCCTTTCGCAGGAACCGACAACGATAAGGTACAAGCATTAATTGGACACATACAGGAGTACAACCTGGTTTCTGTTCCGGCAGCGTTACTGGCGGAATCAGGAACAATACCCGCAAAATGTGCTCATTTGCCAGGGGAAGGTGATTACTTCGATTATTTTCTTGGAATACTCAGGGAACTGATAGCCGGCTCTATTGAGGATGAAAATCCCCTCGACAAAGAATTTGCCTGGCAGTTTTACAAGGAAATAAACAGGCTCAAAGAAGTCTGTGAAGTGGAAAATCTGGTACTGGAAAAGGATATTTTCTTCAATTTGCTCAGGGAGATTACCAGGTCGGCCAGTATTGCTTTTGAAGGTGAGCCATTGGGTGGGCTTCAGTTAATGGGTGTTTTGGAAACCCGTTGCCTGAATTTTGAAAATGTGTTTATCCTGTCAATGAATGAGGGGATTTTCCCCTCTGTAAACAGGGCATCCTCGTTTATTCCCTATTCGGTCAGGCGTGCTTTTAACCTGCCTACCTACGACCAGGAAGATGTCATTTTCGCCTATTATTTTTACCGTTTGCTCCCCGGTGCCAAACATGTCCACCTGTTTTACAATACCGGAAAAAGCGACAGGGAAGGGGAGATGAGCCGCTATCTGATGCAGCTTCAGTATGATTTTAAGCTTGATTTGCATAAACAGGTGACGGGCAATGAACTGGCTGCCGGAAAGGTTCAGCCCATCAGTATACCTAAATCAACTGATATATTGCATGTGTTGGATGATTACCTGGAACCTGGTAGAAAAGCTTTTTCACCCACAGCGCTTAATACCTGGCTCGATTGCAGGTTGAAATTTTATTTTCGTTATGTTCTTGGCCTTTTCGAAAAAGAAGAAGTCCTTGAAGATATGGATGCAGCTACCCTGGGCCTGATCCTGCATACCGCCATGGAAAAGCTCTATGGCAGGTTTGAAAGGGAAAAAGAACTCCTTCCTGCCGATATTGATACCTTATTCCCCCTGGTGCCTGATGCTGTTTCCCGGGCTTTTGAGGATCTTCATGTGGTGGAACCATCCGGAAATAATCATGGTATCAGGACAATAGTGAAAAGTGTTGTAGAAAAATATATTGTCCAGATACTGAAGTTTGATAAGGGAAATTGTCCTTTCCGTATCATCTCACTCGAACACCGGGCTGAAGATGCTTATCATTTCCAGTTCGGGCAGAGTGAGAGGGCACAGACAGCCCGCCTCAAAGGTATTATTGACAGGGTGGATAAAAAGCAGGAATGTATACGGATCATTGATTACAAAACAGGATCAGACAGGCTGGATTTTGAATCCGTTAGTTCACTGTTTGACAGGGAAAATAAAAAGCGGAATAAAGCTGTGTTTCAGTTGTTGTACTATTCAATGAATTATCTGATGGATAGGCCGGATAACCTGGCTGTAACACCTTTGCTTTACGTGGTAAAAGATATGTACCACAATGATTTTAAAGGACAGATTTTATTAAAGCCTGACCGGAAGAGGATGGAAGTTCATGATGCCAGGGAATTATTGCCTGAATTCAGGGAGCACTTAAAACTAATGTTGACTGAAATATTCAACCCGGACATTCCATTTGACCAGACCACCTTGCCTGATCATTGCAAATATTGCCCCTATGCTGGTATTTGTGGCAAGGAGGCGGAAT
>CAZVAY010000299.1:0-2784 GCA_964625265.1 uncultured Sphingobacteriales bacterium
TTGTTATATCCGCAGGCAGGAATATGACGGTGTTCATTCAGGGCAGATTAGTTTCCCTGGAGGGCGATTTGAACAAACCGATGAAAATCTGAACATAACTGCGCTCAGGGAAGCCGCTGAAGAGGTAGGCATTGATCAATCAAAGGCCGTTATTATCGGTAAGCTGACACCCCTGTTCATTCCTCCATCCAACTTTCTTGTGCACCCTTACGTGGCATACTATCCTGATGACCCGGAATTTACTGTTCAGAAGGAAGAAGTAAAAAAAACGCTGATTGTACCTCTGGGATATATTTGCGATCCGGCAAAAAAGAAAAGTAAAATTATCCGGTTGTCGGCAGGGATGGATTCCGAGACACCCTATTATGACCTGGATGGTGAAATGCTGTGGGGCGCTACTTCCATGATCACCAGTGAATTTTCTCAACTTTTCTGTAATATGATTTAATTTCGGTTACTTATGCAACCCATTGATACAATCTATTCCCAAATCACAACTATGAAAAAATTATTCGTTATTGGAATATTTCTGGTCAGTCCTTTTTTTATGCATGCGCAAAACGAAGCCTGTGATATCCTTCAAAAGGCCGGCAAGGCAGGTTGTGCCGGAAAAACAAAAAAGGCATCAAAGTACCTGGAAAGTTTTTACCATCTTAACACCGGTCATTTCCTTGCTGAAGAAACGGAATTAAAGCTGGGAGACCTGTACCGTGAACGCAGAAAATACGATATCAGCATGAACTGGTACGCGCAACTTATTAACCGGGAGAATTACAAGGAAACTGATCTGGAAATGCCCATTGATTGCGAAGGCCTGATGATTTCATGTCCTGATTTCCTGATCCGGGATAGGCTTCTCGTCCTTCAGCACGAAGCCTGGATTGGTGTGGCTGACATAGGGATGAAAACCAAAGACTATAAACTGGTGGATAATGCCTTATTAAATGCCGACAGGTATTACAGGTTTTGGTATGGCTGCGGTACAAGTGACATGGAAGAAGACCTGAGAATGTCATTATTGTATTCAGATTATTTTCTGGCCATAGGGAAAACCGACTCAGCGCTGGCCATACTGTTGCCGGGCATTCTGGAAGGTTCGGCTTTGCCGGTTCCGTATTACAAGGAAGTGGTAAAAAAATCGGTGGAACTGTTGCAAAATGAATTTTACAAAACAGAGATCAGGAAGAAATTTCAAAATGCTGTGGATAATCTGTATTTTGAATTACGCCCTGCTGCAAATAATGATTCAATAAGGATTTATTTTATCCGCTTCATGAATGTTCCGGTACAGGTTGCCCCTGCTTATTTATTTGGTCATCAGGAAGACCTGGAAACGGTAAAGGCCTATATCAGGGAGTCTGAATTTGCCCGGCAACTCTTTTCAGTATCAAAATAAACTGAGAATTGACGCACAATGTTTAATGATATTTTGAGATAAAAATGCAAAAGGCTGTCTTTACCGACAGCCTTTCATACATTGGGTATCTTCTTAGATCTAGTCTTCAGGAGCAATAGCTTCTGTAGGACAAACATCTGCACAGGCTCCGCAATCGGTGCAAAGTTCAGGGTCAATTACATAAATATCACCTTCTGAGATTGCTTCAACGGGGCATTCGTCAATACAGGTACCACATGCTGTGCATTCATCGCTAATTACATATGCCATTTTTCAACTATTTAAGTATTCTGATAAAGAGTTTTAAAGGCGCAAAGTAAAATTAATTATTTGGAATAATCAACGGGAAAAATCCAACATCCATAAAATTAAATGAATTCGGGTAAATATTCAGTTCCACTCATCAAATCCGGAAGGTTATTGCAAAAGTTTATTCTTGCCGGTATCAGGCCCTTGATCGTAATCTAAGACTATTGCTAACCACTGAGACCGAACTAAACGCCATAGCTGCCCCGGCTATCATAGGATTTAGCAGGAAATGAAAAACAGGGTAAAGAACACCGGCTGCTACAGGAATAGCCAATACATTGTAAAACAATGCCCAGAAAAGATTTTGTCTGATAGTCTTATGGGTCCTTTTTGACAAGATGATGGCTGCATATACTTTAGCAAGGTCGCCATGCAAAAGGGTGATATCAGCCGTTTCCATCGCAATATCGGTACCCGTACCCATGGCAATACCCACGTCTGCCAGAGCCAGAGCCGGGCTGTCATTAATGCCATCACCAACCATGGCTACATGATAGCCGTCTTTTTTAAGATTACTAATAAAGTCAGTCTTTTCATGGGGAAGCAAGCCTGCACGGAAATGTTTTATTCCGCATTGGTCAGCTACAGATTTTGCCGTTGCTTCATTGTCTCCCGTTAAAAGAAAGGTTTCCAATCCCAGCCCATGCAGTTCGGCAATGGTTTGAGAAGCGTTTTCCTTGACCGGGTCACTAAGGGTAATTAAGGCCAGGACATTTATTTTGTTTGCAAAAAATACAGTGGTCATTCCCTGTTGTAGCGCTTCCTCATATTTCTCTCTGACATCCTTATTTACGGGAATATTCTTTTCATTGATAAATGACAGCTTGCCGGTGTAGTATTTTTCTCCGTCTATTTCCCCTTCAATCCCTTTTCCGGGAACATTATTAAAATTACGGACCGGCAGGAGTTTGTGGCCTGTCTCCAGGTAGCGGACAATACTTTCGGCCAGCACATGGGACGATTGTTTTTCAAGGCTCAGCAATTTGTCGGCCTGTGGGCGGCCAAAACAGCTAATTTCATCTACAGTAGGCTTAACCAGGGTGAGTGTTCCGGTTTTATCATAAACTATCGAAAGGAAT
>CAZVAY010000300.1:0-2753 GCA_964625265.1 uncultured Sphingobacteriales bacterium
AATTAATGTAAAAATGCCCTGGATTTTCTTTTAAATCAAAATCAGAACAAGAATAAAACAATCATTTTATCCGACATCCTCCAATCAGGAATGGAATCCGCAGACTTATATGAGCAGGTAGGCAGATATCTAAATAGCAGCGAAATTTCACGAATCATTTGCATTGGGGACGAGATATCTTCACATAGAAAATTATTACCACAACAGTCCACATTCTTCAAAAACACTGAAGAATTTATTATCAAAACCAATTTTAATACATTTAAAAATCAAAGTATCCTGTTAAAGGGAGCACGAAAATTCGGATTTGAGAAAATTGCCGCCAGGTTGCAAAAGAAAATCCATCAAACCGTTCTGGAAATCAACCTCAACTCATTGGTTCACAACCTGAACCTGTTTAGATCAAGGCTGAAACCCGGTACCAAAATTATGGCTATGGTAAAAGCTTTATCTTATGGTAGCGGTAGCTTCGAAATTGCAGGAATACTTCAATACCATCATGTTGATTACCTCGCTGTGGCCTACCCTGACGAAGGCATTGCATTGCGGGAGAATGGCATTCACCTGCCCATCATGGTCATGAACCCACCGGCAAATGAATTTGATTATATTTTTCAAAATAACCTGGAACCTGAGATTTATAGTTTCCGTGTACTGAATAACCTCATCCGGTATCTTGAGAAAAAAAATATTTCAAAGAAAATAAATATTCATATCAAGCTCGAAACCGGTATGAACCGTCTGGGATTCACCAGTACAGAAATCGACAGCCTGATAGTATCGATTACCGGCTGCCCTGCACTCCATGTAGCTTCCATATTTTCACATCTCACATCATCCGATAACCCACCTCATGATGATTTCACCAGGAAGCAAATATCTGAGTATGAAATAATGTATGAGAAAATTAGTGAACGAATTGGATACAAACCAATTAAACACATATTAAATAGTGCCGGCATCATCCGGTTCAGTGAAGCCCAATTCGATATGGTCAGGCTGGGCCTCGGACTTTATGGCATTGACAGCACCAACACGGTCAACAGTGAACTTGAACAGGTCAGTACATTAAAAACATTTATATCTCAAATTAAAAACATCGGTACCGGTGAAACAGTTGGATACATGCGAAACTGGAAAGCAACGGCACCATCAAAAATTGCTACCATAGAAATAGGTTATGCTGACGGGTTGCCAAGATTACTGGGTAACGGGAAGGGTAAGGTTTTTGTAAATGGCAGGCATGTCCCGGTAATCGGAAATATTTGTATGGACATGACCATGATTGATGTAACAGGAATTGAGGCGAACGAAGGAGATGAAGTATTGATTTTCGGCAAAGAAAACCCAGTAGAAAACCTGGCAAAAGCAGCATTAACCATCCCGTACGAAATCCTCACAAACATATCCGGCCGGGTTAAAAGAGTTTATTTCAAAGAATAATTTTTCCCATGAACAAACCTGCACTTACAGATTTAGATTTACATCCCCTCATAAAAAACAGGTTTAGCCCACGAGCTTTTAACGGTCAGGCTGTTGAAGAGGATAAGATAGAAAGAATACTTGAAGCAGCCCGCTGGGCACCTTCGGCTAATAACGATCAACCCTGGCGGTTTATCGTTGGGACAAACTTTAATGAACAATACGACAGAATTTATAATGCCCTGGTAGAATTCAACCAAATATGGAATAAAAATGTTCCTGTTTTAATTGTCATTTGTGCTACTGAAATTTCGGAGAAATCAGGTAAACACAATGACTACCATGCTTATGATGCAGGGCAGTCTGCTGCATACATGACTATTCAGGCAATGGAAGAAGGGCTCTTATGTCATCAGATGGGCGGGTTTAGCAAAGAAAAGATCAGCGAATCATTTCAACTTCCTGACAATATTCGCCCTATTGCCGTAATGGCTGTTGGCTATCAGGGGGACATCACTGTATTGCCTGAAAGAATGCAAAAAGGAGAGCTATCTCCGCGGACGCGGTTTCCCCTAAAAAAACTCATCCTGAAGAAATGAAGTTTTTGTACCTGAAAATATTCCTTTTCACTTATTTACTGATCCTGAGCGGTTCGTCTCTTTTCGCCCAAAAGGATACAACAAGATATGTGATCCTTTCGAAATCCAAAGAAATTGAAGTTCATCAGGGCGATTCAGTTTTTATCATCACTTATGATCATATGGCAGGAATACTATTAATGGATGGCATTGAAAAAGCAAAAGCCGGTGACCTTGATGGTGCACTGGAGGATTTCAGGTCCACTTTTTTGTACACCAAAAAAAATGCGGACGTCTATTACAACATTGGCTTGATTTATTATTATAAAAAGCAGAATACTTTAGCCCTGGAATACCTGAATAAAGCCATTGAAATAGCTCCGGAGCATTTTGATGCCCTCAACCAGCGTGGTATTGTCTTAAGCCTGCTGAACCGAAATGATGACGCTCTTGAGGATTTTAATAATGCCATTGAAGTGAAACCCTTTGACGGGCAGTCTTATCTCAATAAAGGCGTGGTATTGCTTCAAAAAGGCGAAAATGATGAAGCCTGTGGATATTTCAGGAAGGCTTTCGAATTGGGTAATGAAAAGGCTGAAGATATTATCAACACATATTGCAAATAGAAGATAAATGGCAAAATTCGGAAAATGGATAGGGGGGGGACTAGGCTGGGCATTTGCAGGCCCGCTGCGCGCTATCATTGGTGTTGCAAGTGTTTCTGCGGCTCGCACCTTTATGCGCGACAGCACT
>CAZVAY010000301.1:0-2737 GCA_964625265.1 uncultured Sphingobacteriales bacterium
GTAGGTATGTCGTTAATATAAAGCGTAAATTGAAGGAAAGCTGTTTACAGAAAAATCAGGAATGAGATCAAATTGGCTAAGCCTGGTGGTAGAGTGATCTTTCAACAAATAAAACTGCAGGTGCCGGAGAAAAAACCGAAACTACATCTCCAACAGGAATTGTCCTTCAGATAAAAGAATAGCCTGACAAATTTGCCAGGCTATTTTCAATTTAACCTAATAGGTCCACGGTAATCTTTCCGGATCAGTTTTTTTCTATTTTCAGCACATCTTTGATGGCTTGCTCAATAGAGGCTTTGGGCAGTGCGCCAACTGCCATTTGTGGCTGTTCGTCACTCGGGCAGAACAACATGGATGGGATACTGCGAATACCGAAAGCGGCTGAAAGCTCTTGTTCCTCCTCGGTGTTTACTTTGTAAATATCTACTTTGTCTTTGTATTCATCCGAAAGTTCTTCCAGGATTGGGGCTACCATTTTACAAGGTTGGCACCAGTCGGCATAGAAGTCAATGATACAGGGTTTGTCACCTTCAAATTTCCATTCTTTGTTTTGTTCGAAGTTAAATACTTTGTCAAAAAAGCTTTGTTTTGTTAAATGTTCCATAATTCAGAGTTTGTATTCAATAATTCAAATGTTTAGATAAGTCCCCGGTTGTGCCATTATTATACCACAATAGGCCCTGTCAGAATGACGAAAAATTGCAGGATAATTAATACTTTTTGTCAAAACCAGGTAAATTTTGTCTGTTTATGTGCTAAATATTCCATTAATGTCCATTTTCAAAACAGCCGGGCCCCACCCCCATTTTCTTCCGGTCTGTTCCGGTCTTATTTTCCCGGTTCGTTCCTGAGGTTCTTTGGTACAGTTTTTTCGGCATCCTGTTGGCCATTTAACCAGCTACCTTTTGTTTTGTAAAAATGTGTGTAATTTAGCCTTTTAATAATATCCGGTGACTAACCACAAGTTTCCCACATATCTTCTCATTTTGTTCGCTCTTGTTGCGGTAAATCCATCCGGCTTGAAGGCGCAGGGTTTCCATACCGAATTTGGCAAATCCAAAGTGCAATACGAACAGTTCGATTGGTATTTTTACCGGACAAAAGAATTTGAGGTCTATTATCACCAGGGAGGGAAAAACCTGGCACTGTATGTTTTAACACAGGGAAAACAATTTCTGGCAGATATAGAACAAACCCTTGATTTCAGATTGAGTAAACGGATCACAGTCGTGATCTACAACACATACTCCGATTATAAGCAATCCAACATTACACTACAAAATGAGATTTACAACACCGGTGGCCTCACTCCCATTGCCGACAATGTGGCCTTTGTTTACTTTGACGGAAATCACCCGGATTTTAATAAGCGAATTAAAGCATCATTTGCTGAAATAACACTTAACGAACTCCTTTATGGAAGTTCTGTACAGCAGCGCGTTCAAAACCTGGCATTGATCAGCCTGCCCGACTGGTATTATTACAGCCTGATAAAATTTTTGGCCCATGACTGGAAACAGGAAGATGAAGAACGGCTGGAAGAAGGGATTGTATCCGGAAAGTTTAAGAAATTCGGTAAAATGGGCCACGATGAGAAATTGCTTATCGGCTATTCAATGTGGGATTATATTTATCAACGTTTTGGAAATGGCGCCCTGGCCAATATGATCTATTTCACCCATGTGAATAAAAACATTGATGCAGGGTTTAATTATGTAGTCGGAAGGCCTTTCAAATCAGTATATAATGACTGGTTCAGGGCACTTCAGTACAAATATCTTTCAAAAGAACAGGATGATTTCAACACACCCTTGCCGGAAACAGAGCCTGTTCCATTTCCACGGAAACAACAGGTCACCCAATTCAGTTATTCGGCAAGAAATGATAAATATGCATTTGTTGGAAACAAAAAAGGTAAATCAAGAATATACGTTTATGACCCTGCCAGCGGTAAAAGAAAAAAAATATTCAAAACAGGATATAAAAATCACGAATTTGAAGATGACAAAACCTATCCGTTGATAGCCTGGCATCCCCGCGAGGATAAACTGACCATTATCTATGAAAAAAAATCAGTCCCACGGATATTCCATTACAATGTTGAAAAGAAAAAGAAAGAAAGAAAAGCTTCGTTGGACAAACTCGATAAAATTCTTTCGCTTTCGTATGACAACAGCGGAAACAACCTGGCCCTGTCAGGGATTAAAAATGGTAGCAGCGATATTTTTATTTACCAGGTTTATTCAGCGCGGTTATTTCAAATCACCAGGGATATTTTTGATGATCTTGAACCTGTATTTGTGAGGAATTCCTCTGCACTGGTTTTTTCATCGAACAGAAATAAGCTAAACCTTAATACCACCGTACTTGACCCCGAAACTCCCCTAAATTCTTCCCTGGATATCTATTACTACGATTATAAAAACAAGGCAAAAAAAGTCAGGCAACTGACCTTTAGCCCGGATGTGGATGAAACAGCACCTCAGCCTTATGACAGCAGTTATATCAGCTACCTGACCAATGATAACGGCATTGTAAACAGAAATGCCGTCAGGCCGGACAGTATTTTTCAGAAAAACATGGTCGTAATAGCGTATCGGGATACATCAAGGTTTAAGAATGATACCTTCAACTATTATATCAATGACCGCTCGCTCATCCAGTACCAGGTAAAATCTTATTTCGATTCAATACTTAAATATCCTGATTCGGCATGGACCCGATGGGATACACTGAT
>CAZVAY010000302.1:0-2728 GCA_964625265.1 uncultured Sphingobacteriales bacterium
GTCGACTGCGACGACCATTCCCGTGGTTGCTAACATTCCAAAAGCGGCTAAAGCCACGACATAAAGGTTCGAGAGCAGCGAAATAAACAGCCATGAAATCCCATTCCGTAAATTCCATCAGGTAGGTCGAAACAGCCTGGACCGTGGCAGCAGAGGCGATTATTTTGGCCAAACCGGACAGCCTCTTATCGTTTTCCTGGTCAATCTGAGAGGCTTTGGGTACAAAAGGCAGAATATGAGCCTGGGTCAGCTCAGCCGGATGAATTCTTAATCGTCTTAAGAAATCAAAATCCCCGGAAGGACTGATACTACCCTTCGGGACAGGCCATTTATTCTTATCTGGTTTACGAGGCTGATGAAAAAAGTTGGATACCATGACACCATTTACCGGCTCGGCAGGGTGGCTCGGCCACCATCCGACTACGTTGGATGAAAGCCCTTTGTGGTGAAAAATATTCCACAATGCATGTGTTTTCCTCGAGGTTACGTTCACCGGCCTGATGCCCTGTCCATGGGGCGCAGGTTCTGTAAATCCGTAAATACCGTGTTTTTCGGCCGTTTTGCCGGTGGCGATGGATGTCCACAACATAGGCGAAAGTGGCGGGTCAAGGGTAGCAAGATTACCCATGACACCCCTGTTGACCAGGCTTTCCAGGGCCGGCATTTTCCCGGCATCCATCAACGGATGTATGATCTTCCAGTCGGCTGCATCCCAGCCTAACAACAGGACTTTTTTCCTGTGCTGACCTGGTTTTATCTGCGTTTCAGGAACATGGATTTTCCTTCCCCGTGCGGCCTTCCAGGCCTTAAGCCCGGCATATCCCAATGCCAGCAGGCCGATAGAACCGTCCTTGTCAACAGTTATTTCCTTTCTACTTCCCTTTTCTGTTATCTTCATTTTTCCCCGACCTTCACTTGATTTTTTGTCCCCCTACTCCGGCAACTGCCATCCTGTTCAAGAGAGTTGTTAATATGTTGTGGTTTGTTTGACAATGTTCAACCCTATCCCTGATTTGCTTTTCTGATTGAATGTACTCATCAACAATCAGTTCATGCCTACCGTTCTCCAGCATAGCCTCTAAACTTTCTGGTGTTGCCTCAGGATGAAACTGTAAACCCAGAACTTTGTTGCCGATCAGAAACGCCTGGTGTTGGCAAGCTTCGGAGAAAGCCAGATGAACAGCGCCTTCAGGCAATTGAAAAGTATCGCCATGCCAGTGAAAGCTGATAAACTTCCCGGGAAGATCTTTTAATAAAAAACTATCCGGGGCATTATCATTAAAGTACACCGGAAACCAGCCAAGCTCTTTTTTATTGTTGGGAAATACCTGCCCTCCCAGCGCAGAAGCCAGTAATTGTGCACCGAGGCAAATACCTATCACTGTTTTGTTGTCGGACACAGCTTGTTGAATAAACTGTTTTTCTGTTTTTAACCAGGGATACCCGGATTCATCATTTACGCTCATGGGGCCCCCCATCACAACCAGCCAGTCAAAATCCTTTGAAACAGGAATTGGATCATCACGATAAAACCGTGTATAGCTTACCGGGAATCCATTGTTTGTTGCCCAGTTTTCAATAATTCCAGGCCCTTCATAAGGGACATGCATAAAAACACAAATTCGTACCGGCTCCATCTATGATGATTAGGTAAACATTAAAAGGGATACTGGGAAAGCATAAAGCCCATAAAGGAAGAACCAAAATAAAGGACAATACTGAGAATGAATAAAGTAATTAACAGGTTGACAGCTGCTTTCCATGTTGGAAAATCCTGAACCTGAGCTATACCCATGACCAGCACTCCGAAAGTATAAATAATAATACCTATTTGGAGCATATTGAAAATTAAAAATAGCTGTGTAGTCAGATTGTTTGACTCAAAAGTAAACAAGTCTTCAATAAAAATCCCCTTACCAAATACAAACAACAGGATAACATATAACACAACCAGCAGGTAAGTGGGCGTAAGCGATATACCCAAAGCAGTTTTGACCCCATGGTACTGTGATTCACCGTTCATGATCCTTCCTGTCATGAACAGCAGGCCGGTAGCAATATTATAAACCAAAAACCCAAAAACAGGCCCTGTAATCAATATCAGGAACAACACCGAAGGCAGTCCCAGGTCGCGTCCCCATTGCATAACAATGGCCAGGTTGAACATAACAGGATAACCCCCAAGTATAAAAAGCCTGTTGATGTATTTTCTGCTATAATCATCGTTTACCCTCCGGGTCGACTCTTTGGGTTCCAGCAAAAGTTCTTTCAGATTTGGCATGGCCATAGCTGTAGCTTCAGGTTGATTGTCTGCTCAAAAATAGAGAATAATTTAAAACATAGCGGCTGTTTTTCTAACTTTGAACCTGCTGTTATGTTTTAATATACAAGAGAACACTCTCTTTTTTAATAACTTATCATGGAAACACGGGATGTCAGGAAAGTAACGGTCGAAAAAAAATTTAATCTCATCCACACCTACTGGGACCCTAAAATTGCCGGCAGGCTAAACGGCCAATTGGTTAAACTGGTAAAGTTCAAAGGTGAATTCACCTGGCATACCCACGAAAATGAAGATGAAATGTTCCTGGTGATGGCAGGAAAACTATGCATTGAATTAAGGGATAAAAAGATTGACCTGGAACACGGGGAATTTGTCATTATTCCAAAAGGAATTGAACACAAGCCCGTTGCAAAAGAGGAAGTTCATGTGTTGCTGTTCGAACCT
>CAZVAY010000303.1:0-2727 GCA_964625265.1 uncultured Sphingobacteriales bacterium
AAGGGTATTCATTCCAGGATTTGATCAAAATAATCTATCTGAATTACAAATCCTTCTTTCCAAAAAAAGATATCAAACTCCTGGGGGACAAGAATCCTAATTATTCCATCAATATCAATAAGGTTTTCAAAATCTTTCCCGATGCCCGCTATATTCATCTTGTCCGTGACCCGCGGGACCATTTTGCTTCTGTTAAAAAGGTGGATTTCGTCATTCCTTCTGCATCGCTGATTGCTTTCAGGTGGCAATATGCCATAAAAAGGATCCGGGAACTGCAAACAAAACACAGCGGGCAGTTTTTGACCGTCAGGTACGAAGACCTGGTACAGGATACGGCACCCACCCTGATAAAAATTTGTGATTTTCTCAAAGTCCCTTTTCATGACTCCATACTTAATTTTGCCGGGATGAAAGAAGAAATTCTCAGCAAATTCCCCGGCCTCAAGGAAAATCCTTACCACAAAAACCTGTTCAGGCCTGTCAATCCTGATTCGGTAGGCCAATGGGGAAAATCACTTTCACAACTCCAGGTGCAAATGATTGAAAAGCAATGCAGGGAAGGGATGATAGCATTTGATTATCAACCTGCCAATTCGAAAAAATCTGTTTGGGCGAATTTATATTCGTTACCAGGAGAAATCCTGGGCAGGATCATCCTGTTTTTGTCCGCTATATTCGATTATTTGCCTTTTCAGTTCAGAAATAAATTCAGGAATTCCCCTTCACTAATGGCTACCATTTACAACTTTTTAATCCGGAAAAAATGAAAGAAGTGACTTTTGAAAATATAGCCCACATTCCTTTTTTCTTTATCATTGGCAGGCCCCGTTCGGGAACCACCCTGATCAGGATGATACTCGATGCACACCCGAATATTCTTGTGCCACCGGAAAGCCCGCTGATCCTGCGGCTGTATAATAAGTACCGAAAAATAAAAACCTGGGATACCACAACAAAAGAAAAATTTGTAGCTGACCTGTTTTCGGTCAGGAAATTTGAATACTGGAATATTGACAGGGAAAAACTCCGGCAGAAAATCCTGGAAGCCCCGGAAACAGCTACTTTTCAGGAATTGGTCAGGCTGGCTTATTTTTATAACAAATCACCATTTTGTAAAAAGGATATTCTTTTGTTAGGTGACAAAAACCCGGTTTATTCCATTCCCGTTAAACGGATATCGAAAATATTTCCCGATGCCAGATACATTTACATCACCCGCGATTACCGCGACCAGATTTTGTCGATGTTGAGGGTAAAGTTATTAATTCCCGACCTTGTTTTCCTGGCGTTCCGCTGGAAACTCAGCGCCAGGAATGTCCTGTCTCTCAGAAAAATGTTTCCCGAAAAATTCTATTCATTCCGGTACGAGGATTTTGTTGTGGAACCGGAGAAATATACCAGGGGAATTTGCGGCCATCTTGGGATTGAATTTGACCCGGCAATGTTGAAATATTACGAAGAGGAAGAAAAAATAAAGGCAAAATTCCCAAAAGAACAATTTGAATTGTTTTTCAGCAACCTGTTCAAGCCCATTCAGGCTGATAAGGTTGGCCAGTGGAAAGAAAAAATGATCGAAGATGATGTCAGAATAGCCGAAATGGTAACCGGCAAATACGGAAAGTTGCTGGGTTACCAACCTGCTCATCCATTTTGTGGCAGGATCTATATCAGAATATTACCGGAGATCATTCGCCAGCAATGGCTGTACCTGCTTCGATTTATTTTCAGGAAAACACCCAATCGGCTAAAAAGGCTGTTAGGCCTTGAAGAAAAACGTTTTACCAAACTCGTTAACCGCGATTCATGAAACCCAGGCTCTTACTCATCAACCCTGTCAACCCTAACAGGAAAGGCATTTCGGCAACCCGCTATTCGTCCTATCCACCACTCAGCCTCGGAATTATTGCTGCACTGACACCGTCCCATTGGGAAGTAGAAATACTGGACGAAAATTTCGATACGTTCACTTTTAAAGAAGCCGACCTTGTCGGTATTACCGCCTTTACTGCTTCGGTAACCCGTGCTTACGAAATTGCAGGGTTTTACCGCCAAAAGAAGATCCATACTGTCATTGGCGGCATCCATGCTTCCATGATACCTGAAGAAGCAGGTAAATATGTAGATACCGTTGTTACGGGTGAAGCTGAAGCCATCTGGAAAACCCTGATCGAAGATTTTGAAAACGACACCATTCAACCCCTGTACAAGGGTGGCCGAAAGGATATATCGCAGGTGCCCTTTCCCCGGAGCGACCTTTTTCACGAAAAATATATCTTTTCCTCTATCCAGACTGCCCGGGGTTGTCCGATGGATTGTGATTTTTGTTCCGTCACACCTTTCAGTGGCAAATACTATGAGCAGCGGCCGGTTGATTCTGTTCTCGAAGAACTTGCCATGGCTCCCAAACGCATGATTTGTTTTGTGGATGACAACATCATTGGCTATGGGAAGAAAAATATCGACAGGGCGAAATCATTGTTTTCAGGGATGATTGAAAATAAATTTGATAAAATATGGTTTTCCCATGCCTCCATGAACTTTGCCGAAGACGAAGAGGCTGTGGAGCTTGCGGCAAGGAGCGGCTGCAGGGCTGTTTTCCTTGGTGTGGAAGCCGAAACACCTGATGCTTTACAGGATATAAACAAAAAACTGAACCTGAAAAAAGTAGGCGACCAGTATGAACAGGTTCATAAGGTGTTCCATAAGTACAAAATCCCTGTGATAGGT
>CAZVAY010000304.1:0-2705 GCA_964625265.1 uncultured Sphingobacteriales bacterium
CCTGAGCCCGGCCACTTTGGGGTTGTTTTCCGTCATTTCCCTGATTTTGCTATACATTTTTTTAAAAACCCCTTGTTTCCTGAAATCTTTCATCACATACACCGACTGTATCCACCAAATTGTGGCTGCCCGCCAATCGCTCCATTCGTAAGTGATCATGAGTGACGCCACAATTTCACCCTCAATGGAGGCAACATAATAGCGTCCTTTATCCGGGTTTTTAAACACTTCTGAAACGCCTCTTTTCACCGTTGGTTCATCCAGAACAAGTGATTCTGTTTCCAGGGCCATTTGCTTCTGAAAAGTTGCTATGTGCCTCTTATCATTTTCATTTGCAACCCTGACAACAATCTCTCTCACCTTTTTAATACTTCTTTTGTTAATAAAAAAATTCTTTTGAGGTGGCAATATGGCTGAAATTTACCGCCTGAATAATGTATTTTCAAAAATACAAAAGAATTTGAAAGTAATGAAAAATCTACTGTTTGTCTTGTTGGCAGTTTCTATTTTATCTTCTTGTGTATCAAAGAAAAAGTTTGTTGAGTTGGAGACATCCAAAGCAAGCCTTGAAGCGAAATATGGAAATCTGAAAAAAACAAATCAGGCACTTCAAAATGAAAATGCTATACAATTACAAAACATCAACTCGCTTCAATCCCAAATAGTTCAACTTAAAAATGACACTGCCCGGCTAAACAAGGACCTCGCTGAGTTGAATGCAAGTTATTCCCTTTTAAATGATTCTTACGAAATGTTAAGATTGAAACTGACCCGCCAATTGGAAGGGAAAGAAAAAGAGATTGTGGAATTGCAAAATAACCTCCTGCAGGCAACAAAAAAAGTGAAGAGCAGGGAAAACGAGCTGCTTCTTCTTGCCAAAGATTTGTATGAACAGAAAAAAGAATTTGAACTGGTGCAGTCAGAGTATGAGAAAGCTGATGCGCAACTTAAGGAAGCTCAGGGTGATTTGAAAGAAAAGGAAAGGGTCCTTCTTGAATTACAGTCAGTCCTGAATCGTCAGGATTCGTTGGTGAAAGCGCTAAAGAAAACCGTTTCCCAGGCTTTTATGGGTTATGAGGGCAAAGGGCTGAAAGTAGAAATGAAAAACGGAAAAGTATATGTCTCGCTGGAAGAAAAACTACTGTTTGCTACCGGTAGTACCCATGTAGATGATAAAGGTGTTGAGGCATTGAAAAAACTCTCCCATGTGCTGGAAAGCGATACCACTATCAATGTACTGATAGAAGGACATACAGATGATATTCCGTATGTAACCAGTGTTGGGGGCATAAAAGATAACTGGGATTTAAGCGTCATGCGGGCTACTTCCATTGTCAGGATTATCCTGAAATATGGCGATATCGACCCAAAACGTGTAATTCCGGCAGGCCGGGGCCCCTATGTTCCTGTTGATGCCACCTCTTCACCAGAAGCCAGGGCAAAAAACAGAAGAATTGAAATTATTTTAACACCGCAACTGGATAAAATCCTCCGGGCACTCGAGACCAATTAAGCTGATCCATTCATAACCATGAATTAATGACCCAAAGGGCTTACAACACAATTGTCTTTTTATTGTCAATATTTGTTTGAAATATTAAAACTTCTTCGGGTTAAAACTTCAGGGTGTATTGCAGGCTGTAATTTCTTGGAGCCTGAACATCTCCGGGCCTGATTATATATTCCCGGTTAAAAGCATTCCTGATTAAAAACAAGAGGTTTTGCTTTTCAGAGATTTTGTATTCGAACCTAAAATCAAAGACGATATCACCGGTGTTATGCTCTTCCCTGTATGACTTTAACCCCGGCAGGATGGCTGTTACCGGAAATCCGCTGGGCAGCCTGATGGAATCTTCAAAAGCATTATCAATATTGATAACAAAGCTGTGATAGTCAACATTGATCCCGGCTGAAAATTTTTTGTATGCCATATCCAGATCTGCTTTAAAATTGTGGTAAAACCGGTATTTCAGAATATTTTTTGAGGTTGAGTTTGTTGTGGTAGTTGAATCAAAATTAAGTTCAACCGGATCGGTAAATGTGTAACCGGCCAGATAGCTAAAGGTAATATCCTCTATTTGGTATTTGCCCGTGGTTGATATGTCAACACCCCTTATCCGGGTATTGCTGATATTATAGGCTTTAAATCCCGTGTATTTTAAAAAGGTATCCAGGTAAAGGAGTTGGGGGTTTACCCAGTCGGGATAATGCTGCCCGAACATAAATTCTATCATATTGCTGTACTGTGTCCAGAAAACAGCTATGTCGAACATTCCTTTCAGGTTTCCAGCTTCAAAACCCTGAATAAAACCTATTTCGGCACTCCAGCCTGTTTCAGGTTGCAGCGAATCATTGGGGAAAATTTTCAAGTCTCCTACCTGGGTTACAGTATATTTTTCTGCGATAGAAGGATACCTGAACCCTTGCCCAAAGGAGGCTCTGAGAAAGGAATATTCCGCCATTTGATAATTGAGGCCACTCCGAAAAATCGGCATCCCTTCTCCGGGTTGGCCATCCAGGGAATTATATTCATATCTCGCCCCGGCAGAAATATTCAGGTTACCAATTTTCTTGTCGGCCTGTACAAAAGCTGCAGCATTATAACCAGCGTGTGAACTTTTTCCGTACAATTCTGATATTGAACTATACCATGTTCCGGAAAAACCCGCTGCCAGGGTCATGTTTTCCATATATTTTTGAAACTG
>CAZVAY010000305.1:0-2671 GCA_964625265.1 uncultured Sphingobacteriales bacterium
AATTGGTTCGTAGTTTTTCTCTAATTTTGTCACAACAAAATAATCACTCTTATGCCTGATGCACAGAAAACCGCCACACTTTATGGACTGGTGCTGCTAAGCCTTGTGATCATTGTCGGTATCCTGTACGTAAGCAGCAGGGCCTTTCTGCCAAAAATCGTGGTCAACAGGGTAACGGAACCCGAACAGATTGAAGCTGTGTCACAGGCACTGTCAAGCCTGAATATGGACGAGGACCAGGCGATATCCCTGGTGAGGGAAATCAAGGCCTCACAGGTTAAGGACGCACTCAAAGCCTTAGAGGGGCAACAAGGGCTTAACCCTCAGCAAAAACTCGATACCCTGATTGTGGCCTTATTAAAAAGCCATGTCAAGCCTGAAGCCCTGTCTGAGATCAGGGAGTTGAACAGCAGGAACCCAAACAGTGAGCAGTTCCTGAACATGATTGAAAAGAACAAGGGGAAATTAAACATTTTACTCCCCTATTATAAAAGCAGTATGATTGAAGTTTTGAAAAAAAGTAAGGAACAGCATGATGAGAAATAAAACCATTCCATACGGGATCACCCTGATTATCCTCTTTTTAGCCGCTTCTCTTATCGAGGGTTGTTCATCCACCGAAGTAGCTGAATCCAAAGATGTAAACCAGTCGCAGATATACCAAAAATATTCGGTTAATCTGAATGAAAGTACGGGAGATGTAAAGGCCACTGCCGTATTCAGGTTCGGTGGCAGCCGGGGGACCACGCTCATCCTGTCCCCTCCTGCAACTGTCAGGGTCAACGGCAATGAAATGAGCGGCAGGGAAACCTTATTGTCAGGATATGTTTATTCCTTCAACAGTTTTAAAAGCAACACAACAGACATTCAGTTTGATTATACCGATTGTGACAATAACAAGTTTTCAAATTCGATTACGATCAGCCCGGTGGCCGGTATTGTCTGCACCGACACCCTGGATGCCTCACAACAAATTGTTATTTCGTGGGAAGGAGAGCCAATTCGGTCGGGGGAAAAAATAAGCTGCCGGATCAAGGATATCAGCGGCAATAAAATCTCAGTGCAATCCACGACAGAAGGAAGCCGGGAAATCAGGATTCCACCTGAGAAGCTTCAGCCCCTGGTTAATGGAACTGTTAATATCCGGTTGACACGCTCGCAAAGGATAAACCTGAAAGAGCTTAATCCGATCGGTGGCGAAATTCGGGGTACGGTTACTTCCGTGACTAAAATTAGTTATTTGAAAGTACCGAAAACACTGAAAAATATAGATATTTGATAATTCAACAAAATGTAACATCATGAAAACTACCAGCTTAATTATCGTATTTGTTTTGGCCGGGTTGTTATCATTCGGGCAAAACATCACCAATCCGGGATTTGAATCCTGGGCAACAGAAACCATTTATGAATACCCGGATGGTTATTTAACCACCAATGTGCAACTGTCGTTTATGGCGCAAACTTCAAATGTAACCAAAACTGAAACTGCACATGGGGGCAATTATGCTATACGTCTTGAAACGGTAATCGCCCTGGGTGACACTGTTTTTGGTGGCGCCTTTGCCGGAAACCCAGCTGATCCGAATTTCAATGTTTTTTCCGGTGTACCTTATTCAGGCAAGCCCGATTCACTGACCGGTTATGCCAAATATGACATTAAACCCGGTGATACGGCTGTCATCATGGTGCTGCTGAAGTCTTCATTATTACCTGTTCCTGTCGGATTTGCCCTGGCAACATTTAACGGTTCCGCAGCCGATTACACCTACTTTTCATTCCCTGTTACCTATATTAGCCAATTAATTCCGCCTGACTCGGCAGTGATCCTCATAGTGAGTTCTAATATTAATGCCAACCCGGTGCCCGGCAGTATCCTGTACCTGGACGATATTCAATTCAGGAAGAACTCCGGATCGGTGGCTGCATTTCCAAACGGAGATTTTGAGAAATGGTCAAATGTTACTTCAGTAGAGCCTGAAGGCTGGTTCACCCTGAATTACGCCAGTTATTTTACCGGAACACCCTCAGCAACCAAATCCCTGGATGCCCATAGCGGTGATTATGCCATCCGGATAGAAAACATTGATGTGTTTGATGATACTATGGGGTTTATAACCAATGGCTACCTCGCTGATTTCGAGTTTCCTGTTGGAGGTATCCGCCTTGAGGCCAACCCTAAAACCCTCACCGGATATTATAAATACATACCGGTAGGGAACGACACAGCACTGGCCGGAGCTTTCCATTATAAAAATACCGGAACGATCCAGGAAATAAGAGAACTCAAGATCATTCCCTTACCCCCCTCCTCCTCATACAAACAGTTCACCATCAATTTTGATTATGACAAATACCCTGTGGGCGACACACTTAATTTATCCTTTGCTTCGGGAAACTTCTTTGAAGATGGTAATTTCGTGGGCCTCGGCAGTGTCCTGTATCTCGATGACCTGGAGCTGACTTTCAAACCCAATTCGATTGATGGGGAAGAATATACCGTTAAACTGGATGTTTTTCCAAATCCATCAAATGGTGATTTTACCATCCATGTCCCCTTACAGCCCGAACAGCAATCCATGGTTGTGGTAGATGAAAAAGGCAGGGGGGGTAGGAAAGCAAAAGTATGTTATGTGACATATCTATCGCGTGTCGTGCTTGACATTTTTTC
>CAZVAY010000306.1:0-2610 GCA_964625265.1 uncultured Sphingobacteriales bacterium
CTTTTAGTATTGATTTTATTCAGGGAGATAAACCTTTGGGTACAGCCGGTTCATTAAAACTGCTATCCGGGAAAGTTGACAAAACATTTTTTGTCTCCAATTGCGACATCATTATCAAGGAAGATTATAGCAAAATATACAGTTTCCATAAAGATGGAAATTTCGATCTGACGATTGTGGCCTCCATGATCCATTATACCATCCCTTATGGAGTTTGTGAGCTGAAAGGCGAAGGAAACCTGGATAAAATCCTTGAGAAACCTGAATATAATTTCCTGGTGAATACAGGGATGTATGTTCTCGAACCTTCTGTGCTGGAATATATTCCTGCCCATGAATTCTTCCATATCACCCACCTGATTGAAAAACTCAAACTGGAAGGCAAAAAAGTAGGAGTATTTCCTGTTCCTGCCAGTGCTTACCATGATGTCGGCCAGTGGGAAGAATATAAATCCACGGTTAAAAAACTGGGTTATTGAGTACCATACTCATTCATATCGGATTTCCCAAAACAGCCACTACCTGGTTGCAACAACTGGTGTTTCCCAATTGGGAGGCCGTTCAATACATTGATCATTACAAACCAGAAAACAAATGGCTCCTGGATTTACGCTATATCAATGAGTTGGAGTTCGATCCTGATAAATTCAGGAATGAAACGGATGACATCCTGAACTCGAAAAAGCCGGTGGTCATTTCCATTGAAAGCCTTAGTGGCGATGTTTTTAAAAGGGGATTTAATACGGCCAGAAATTGCCGGTACCTGAAAGAACTATTTCCCAGGGCGAAAATCCTGATCACCGTCAGGGAACAAACTACCATGATTGATTCGCTTTACAGGCAGTATGTCAACCAGGGAGGAACGGCTACTTTTGGAAAATTTATAAAACTACCGCCACCCAAACCTGTCAGCTTTGACCCCGGCTATCTTAGTTTCGACAGGATCATCCAACTTTATTCCGGGGAGTTCGGTAACGACCATGTTAAGGTGGCCTTGTATGAGCAATTACGACAGGCCCCTGCTGATTTTTTAAAAGACGTTACTGATTTTATTGGTGTAAAGGAACCTTCATCTTTCGAAAAAAGCCAAGCTGTAAACAGGAGCCTGGGTGGTTTTGGCCTTGGACTGTTGCGATTTTCCAATTATTTCCTGATGTCACCCATGCAGCCTTCCAACGTCATTCCCGGCAAGGCCTGGCATCCTTTGCTTCGCAAGTTTTTACAAAACAATTTCCCGGCATCCCGTAACAAAAAGTTTGTTTTAACCCCGAAGGATTTACAATATTTTAAGAATTATTACCGGGAATCCAACAGGAAACTACAGAATCTAACAGGGCTTGATGTAGCCCGGTTTGGTTACCCAATATAAATGTGTATGGCATTCAGGGATACATTGAAACATTTTTCCAACTATTTCTCGTCAAACGTAGCAACGAGGGCATTGGGATTTATTTCCATACCTGTCCTGACCCGCCTGCTAACACCGGATGAATATGGTGTTTATAGTGTTTTCCTGGCCTATATCGGGATATTTGTGATCATCATGCCCTTGAATGCACATGCTGCCATAAGCAGGTATTGGTACGAGGAAAAAGATGATTTTGACCGTTTATTCGGCACTTCGGTTTTGCTGGCTATTTGTACTATTGCCCTGACAAGCCTGATTTTTTTGGTTTTTCACAAACCTTTGGCTGCCTTGCTGAGCCTGTCTGATAAACTGGTTTTGCTTCTGATCCCCTTTGTGGTCTTTCGGTTGGTTGGATTGGTTTTTAACCAGGTTTTTGTTCCCCAACGAAAAAGTGCCATGGTGGCCCGTTTTGAAGTAGCCAAAGCCTACCTGGGATTCGGACTGGGCGTGGCCTTGATTTTTTTGTACGACAGTGAAAAATATTATGGTATTTTGTTGGGACAGTTAATTGTGATTGCCCTGGTGAGCGTGATCATGATCATCAAACTGTCGGACTATTTCCGGTTTTCTTTCTCAAAAAAACACCTGAAATACATTTTCTCCTATTCGCTACCGCGGCTTCCCCATGCCATAAGCGGGATCATCCTGGCACAATTCGACCGGATCATGATCAAAGGGTACAACGGAGATGCCGATGCCGGTTTGTATAGCCTTGCCTACAACATTGGAATGCTATTATCTATCATGATCATTGCTCTCCTTCAGGCCTGGACCCCGGATTTTTACGAGGCAATGAATAAAAAGGATTACAAAACTGTTGACTCGGATGTCAATAAGGCTTTCAGGATGATGCTACTGGTTGCATTAGGGTTGATGTTTTTCGGACCGGATGCAGGTTTATTACTGGCCGGAAAAGACTTTCATGCTGCGCTAAGCCTCATCCCGGTTATTGTTACAGGATATGTCTTCTGGGGAATATGGGGATTTTTCGGACGAAGTATTTCCTATTCCTACAAAACCATCTGGTTGTCGGTCATTTCTCTTACTGCCGGAGCTGCCAATATTATCTTAAATGCTGTTTACATACCCAAATTTGGTTATGTGGCAGGGGCATATACCACGGTTATCTCCTATTTCATGATGGCTGCATTGGGGTGGAGCGTAACCAAGTATGTCCTTAAACTACACGTTACCCCCATGTT
>CAZVAY010000307.1:0-2579 GCA_964625265.1 uncultured Sphingobacteriales bacterium
GGAAATTGTTTTTCTTGATTTCAGTTTTAAATTGTCAAATTTAATCATTTATTCTAATATCCAAAATGAGGAACATGGACTCATCACTGGGTGCTGTGTGCTACTCAGCGTTCTGTTTACCAGCTCGTGGTACATTGTTTTTTAATCATAATGAAACCGACACTTTGCAATTTGTATTTCTTCACCTTTTACTTTATAAATTAAACGATGTTCATGGTCAATCCTTCTTGACCAAAATCCTTTGTATTTGAATTTTAAAGGTTCAGGCTTACCAAGACCTGTGAAAGGAGTCCTTGAAATATCTTTTAGTAATTCATTTATTTTTTTGACATATTTTGGATTGGTTTTTTGCCAATATAAATAGTCATCCCAAGATTCATCTACAAAAATGTATTTCATTCTTCTATTAGTTCTTTCTCAAATGATGAACCTTGATTTAATTTACTAATTGCTGAATCTAATCTATTTTGATTTGCTTTTGAAGACATTTCATGCTGAGTAGCTTGAAGGGAGTTATATTCTTCAAGAGATAAAATAACAATACCTCTATCTTTTCCTCTATTAATGATTAGAGTTTCAAAGTTTTCCGTTACTTTATCAAGATATCTTTTTATATCTTTTCTGAAATCTGAAATTGTTGTTGTTAACATTTTTGAATATTTAGTACTTTCATATGTACAAATTTATGTACATCCAAATGAATTCCCAAATTAATTTCAGTTTTGATTATAACTCTGACAGTTTCCCGGATGTGCGTCACCTTACTTATCGAAAAGTAGTTCAACCAGCCTATCAACAGTTCATTAAGTTTGTAAATCATTGGTACTATCTTCCATCGCTGCTTTTATATATTACTGTAAGTGGCATTAACCCCGTAGGTTTTTCGTATATTGAATTGAAAACCAGTGATTATTATTGGTTTCGTAATTTAAAATATTTTTAATAAAACCTACGTGGTTTTGCCACCTATGCACTAAGAACTTAGTACACCCATCAAACATAGCTCCCCATGTCCTCTACCCAGGCATGGACCAGCGCTTCTTCTTCCTGTCCGACAACCCCAAGGTCTATCAGGCTTTTGTAGCATTTGATAAGGTTGTCACCCAGATATTCCGTCCCTCTGTTTAGGTTTAAATCCTCCAGGGTTTTTGCAATCCTGTCATTGTTCAGGTAGCCGGGCACTTCATCGGCAAAGTCTTTCATCAGGTTGTGTTCATTCCTGTCCTGCCACATGGTAGCCTCATGGAACAGCAGGTGCCAGTTGTTTTCCCACATAATGCGTTGTGCTACAAAGCTGCGCCAGATATCGGTCATCCTGAAACTGCAGAATGAGGGAAGGTACATCAGCATAAAGGCTTCTTTAAACCAGGTGGTATTCTGACTGTTGAATGGGCACCAACTACCAGCCCCCAGTGCCAGCCTGTTGGGCTGAAAATTTACAGGCAACGGATAGGTAAGCCTGTACACGGCATCCACATCCGGGTTTTCGTCAGCGAGGCCCTGCTGAACGGGACATAACACATGCTGCGATTTAAAAGTGTCCAGTGCAGGCAGTTCTTTTCTTATTTCGCTGAGCGGCAAGCCCCGTGGCCAGATGACATCATGGGTAAAATAGTGATACACATTCACCCAGCCCTGTTCAGGTAAAACAGGGACATGCAGGTATCTCTTTTTTTCATTCCAGAATTCATCACGCGGAAAATTGTCATCATCCGTTTCCTGTATCAGGCTCGACATTTCAGAAGCTGCCAACAGATAGCCCAGGTTTTTTCTTGAATACCTTTTCTCGGGGATCAGGCCTGACAATTTAAAAGCCAGTTTTTTTTGTTCTTCCAACGACAAAAACCGGCAACCTTCCAAATGAAAGCCTGAAGGGGATTTACTGTCACCAACCACAATGAAATTCAGGTCTTTTTTTTGTGCTTCCCCGGCAATTTGTTTCATAACCGGATTGGGTGCAGCAATGGATGTGATAATGATGCTATTTTTACCGGGCATTGTTCAGATATTTTTTCTTACGATTATTTTCAAGGCAAAATTAGGAATTTCAACCCGAAAGGAGGCCATAAAGAACCTGATCACGGGTCAATAATAATTTTTAAGGTTACCACAACAGTTATTGCATACTAATTCTTTTAAAATTCTTATGATATACGGTTTTCAGCACATTTTGCTATCTTTGAACAAGTAAAAGAACCATCATGAAAAAAATATGTATTGTATCTATCCTGATGTTAGCCGGGATGAATATCATGGCACAGAACTATTGCATGCCCACCAGCAATTGTATGTATTTTGGTGCCATTACAGAAGTATCCACTACTGGCGGGCTTGTCAACATTAACAACACGACAACCTGTTCGAACAACGGTTACGCGTATTTTTCAAATACTCCTGTGTTTGTTCGTATGGGCGATACATTGAAAATTACAGTTAAAACATCAGGGTATAGCCAAAATGGGTTGGCTATTTATTACGATAAAAACCAGGATGGGGATTTTGGCGATGCCGGTGAAACCGTGGCCTCAACAACAGTGTCAGTCAATGGCTCTTCTATAGATGGTGGTGCAAAAGATGCC
>CAZVAY010000308.1:0-2577 GCA_964625265.1 uncultured Sphingobacteriales bacterium
CGGCCTTACTGCATTTAAGGTGCTGGTGGTAGCGCTATCAGTGAACATACCGGCAATTGCAAACAGAGTTGCCGTTGCCGGGGAAACACATTATACAGGCCTGGGTGTAAACTATATAAACAGGTTCCTATTCGTTGAAATCAAGTACGAAAAATATACAGGTTTTTCCGACTATTATTCAAAGCAAACCTTAGGCAATATGGTTCAAATCAGGCCGGACATCCGTTATTACAACTTAGGATTTAGTTCTATGTTCTCATTTTCTGATCATTATTCTCTCTCAGCTGCTTTTAATGCCAGGGAGATACAGATGAAAAGTGCTTTTTCCTTTGTTGTCGCCTTACAGGAGAATATATTTTCTCTCAAAACAGATAGTGTAATAATCGCACCCGTAAAGACGCAGTTTTACACTGAAAACAGATTGCTTCGTTCCGCAACATTCAATACAATCGGGTTACTACCTGGTATTGGATACACGCATGTTTACAAAGACTGGTTTGCAGGTGTAGTAGTCAATACAGGCCCTGTCCTTCAGTCCGGGCTGGTCCGGAATTTTGACGGTAGCCTGCATTCCAGGTTTTCGGTACCCTGGGTTGCCGGGTTCAAGATCAGTTTGGGATATAATCTAACCAATTGGTTTGCAAACCTGGTGATAGATAATTCTTATATGCCTTACAAAAACAATGATGAAAAATTCAGTTTACGTAAAACTGTTGTAACCCTGAATACAGGTTTCAGGATTTAAGGTTTTGGTAGCCTGCCTGCTTTTTTCAGTGCTTCCCTGACAATCCATTCCAGTTGGCCGTTGGTGCTGCGAAATTCATCAGCAGCCCACTTTTCTGTTGCTTTCAGCAGGTCGGGGTTTAACCGGAGAACAAAAGGTTTCTTCTGTGCCATGAATTATTTTAGTGGTTGAGTGTCCCGGTGTTTACTACCGGTTGTGCGGCTTTGTCAGAACAAAGTACAACCATCAGGTTGCTGATCATGGATGCCTTGGTTTCTTCATCAAATTTTACAATATTCCTTGAACTGATCATTTCAAGTGCGCTTTCAACCATGCCAACAGCGCCTTCAACAATTTTAAAACGGGCAGCAACAATAGCAGTGGCCTGCTGTCTCTGAAGCATGGCTGATGCTATTTCTTCAGCATAAGCCAGGTAATTGATCCTTGATTCAATCACTTTGATCCCGGCAATGCCTAAACGCTCTTCGATTTCAACTTCAAGCTTTTGGTTGACTTCTTCATGACCACCACGCAGGGTTACATCGGCATCTTTATCCTCTATATCATCGTATGGATATTGTCCGGCTAATTTCCTGATGGCAGCTTCGCTTTGAATATGTACAAAATGCTCATAATCGTCAACATCGAAGGCAGCCTTATAGGTGTTCTCAACTTTCCAAACCAACACAACTCCAATCATGACCGGGTTTCCCAGTTTGTCGTTGACCTTAATTGGGGGACTGTCCAGGTTTCGTGCACGTAATGATATTTTCTTTTTGGTGAAAAATGGGTTGGCCCAGAAGAACCCATTTTCCTTAACGGTTCCCTTGTACTTGCCAAAAAGAACCAAAACCATTGATTCGTTAGGTGCAATGATAAAAAAACCACCGAAACAAAAAGCGGAAAAACCTGTTACAATAAACCACCAGTAAGCCTCATTACTAATAGCGATTATAAATGAAAATGCAAACAGGAGAATGAAGATGGCCAGCCATAGATAACCACCTTTTGCTAAAAAAACTTTTTCTTCTTTCATGATATCTGATTTAAATTGATATTAAAATAATATCACAATAATAATACAAATAATAACTGATGCCAAATTTTTTTGAAAAATTAATGAGATTGAATTTGTTCCGAATTACCTTAAAAAATTCATGCCTAATCGGGGCCACTTTTCTTTTCCCTGATTTTTGTAAAGCTATTTTTGAGTAATTTAAACTGAAAAAAATTCATGTACATTTGTACTTCATTTAAGTTTATGGAATTAAAGTACTACGACAATAATTTTGCTGTCACTATCCCGATGGCCAATGAGGAGGAGGATTTTGATGAATTTATTAGTGTTTTGAAGACAGTTTTTGATGGGCTGGGCTCAGGTAAAGCGTATTTTGTTATTGATAATGTTTCAAAAGACAAAACTTTAGAACTGTGCCGTGAGTTGGAATCAAAGGATGACCGTTTTGTAACAATATGGGCGCCCGAAAACAGAAATGTGGTAGATGCTTATTTACGTGGCCTGAAAGAAGCTTACGACAAGGGGCACGACCTGATCATTGAAATGGACGCAGGAATGTCGCACGACCCGCGTGCTATCAAAATGTTTATCCGGGTTTTGAACGAGGGTAATGAATGTGCTTTTGGCAGCCGGTTTATTAATGGAGGTTCCATGGTTGACTCGCCTCTTTTCAGGAGGGTGCTGTCAAGGACAGGAACTATCCTGACCGATCTGCTGCTGGGTACCAGGATGTGGGATATGACATCTGGTTTCCAGGGCTTTCACCGGGAAATTGTTGGGCAGATTATTCAATATCCTTTCAGGTCTAAAGCACATTACTACCAGACTGAAATGC
>CAZVAY010000309.1:0-2459 GCA_964625265.1 uncultured Sphingobacteriales bacterium
GGATGCTAAAAAGCAGATAAAGTGATATCAGTCTCACATTTTGAAAAGAACCGTATCGAGGAATTTTTCGGACTTGATGACCAAAGGCTTACTGCCGTTTATAATGGCGTTGGCCTGCACTTTAAACCTATTAGCGACCCATCTTATCTGGAAAAGATCAGAAAGAAATACCAACTACCAGGCCGTTTCCTTTTTTTCATTGGCAATACTGACCCGAAAAAAAATACCAAAGGGGTTTTACATGCTTTTTCAATTTACAGGAAACAAAGCGGTGATGATATTCCACTGGTAATGCCGGATTATGAAAAAGAAGCATTAAATGCCATAGTCAACGAAATTGGCGACCCAGGACTCCTGGATCATATACACCTTACCGGCTACATCGACAACCTTGAACTACCAGGCATATACAACCTGTGTACAGTTTTTCTTTATCCTTCGCTACGCGAAAGTTTCGGCATCCCTGTTTTGGAAGCCCAACGCTGCGGTACGCCCCTGATTACCTCCAACACCTCTTCGATGCCGGAAGTAGCCGGAGACACGGCCATGCTTGCAGATCCTTATAATCCCAAGGATATTGCTGACAAGATTGATGAATTATTAAGCAACCAGGCATTGCGGGAAAGTATTCAAAAGGCCGGCCTGGAGAATGCAAATAGGTTTTCATGGCGAAAAATGGCAGAGGAAGTACTGGACATTTATCAGGAGGTTTTAAATCAAAAATAGCAAAAATATGGAAGGCAGGGATATAGTCATTACCGGAATTCAGGCATGGGATATTGAAATTGGCAGCAATTGCAAGAACATCGCCATGGAAATGTCGAAAAACAACAGGGTATTGTACGTCAATGCCCCGATGACCCGCACTTCACGCATCAGGGAAAGGCACGACCCACGGATTCAGCAAAGGGAAAAGATACTGAAAGGTCTGGAACCTGACCTGGTGCAATTGGATGATAACCTCTGGAACCTGAACCCCAGGACAGTTATAGAGTCTATTAACCAGTTGGGAATTAATCCTCTTTTTGACTATTTAAATAAAATTAATAACAAACGGATCGCCCGTTGTATCCATTCCGCCATGGAAAGGCTGGGATTTAGCCACCACATTCATTTTTGTGATAGCGATATGTTTCGCAGTTATCACCTGAAAGAGCTATTGTCGCCTGATATTTATACCTATTACACCCGCGACAACCTGGTTTCGATGCCCTACTGGCAAAAACAAGGGATACGGGTTGAGGCCTTGCACATGGCCAATGCCGACCTGGTAGTGGCCAATTCAACTTATCTGGCCAAGTTGGCCGAAAAGTTCAATCCCAACAGCCATTATGTGGGCCAGGGATGTGATGTGTCCGCCTTTAACCGTGAACTGGTAAAAGAACTCCCCCCGGACATTAAAGATATTCCTAAGCCCATTGTGGGTTACATCGGTGCATTGCTCACTGCCCGGCTTGATATTGACATCCTGGTACATATTGCCAGGTCAAAACCTGAATGGCAGGTGGTACTGGTTGGCCCTGAGGATGATAATTTCAGGAGCAGTGAATTGCACCAAATGGACAATGTATATTTTCTGGGCAACAAAGATGGAAAAGAACTCCCCTCCTACCTGGCAGCTTTTGATGTAGCCATTAATCCCCAGGCCCTGTCACCCCTGACTATTGGTAATTATCCACGTAAAATAGATGAATACCTCGCTATGGGCACACCCACTGTAGCCACAAAAACAGAAGCCATGAGTATTTTTTCCGGGTATACCTACCTGGCCAAAGACAAAGAAGAATATGTGCTTTTAATTGAAAAAGCCATGCAGGAAGATAGCGATTCGAAAAGAGCTGAAAGGATTGCATTTGCACAAAGCCATACGTGGGAAAACAACGTGAAGGAAATATATAAAAAGATTGAACAAACATTAATCGATAAAAAAAATGGAAACTGAAATTTTAAAATACCCCAACTTTCTGATTATCGGGGCAGGAAAATCCGGAACCACTTCGGTATACAATTACCTGAAACAGCACCCGGAAGTATATATGAGCCCGGTCAAAGAGCCTGATTTCTTTGCTCTTGAAGGTCAGAAACCGGTATCACCCAAAGACGACCCTGATGAATTTTTTAATTATCCCTGGGCTGTTTTTGAGCTGGATGAATACAAAAAACTGTTTGAGGGCGTCAAGAATGAAAAGGTTGTCGGTGAATCGTCAACGATGTATTTATACAAGCCCGGCACCCATTTGCGAATAAAAAAATACGTCCCGGAGGCTAAAATGATAGCTATTTTCAGGGATCCTGCCGCCCGGTTATGGTCAAGGTGGCTGCACCTGGCCCGTGAAGACCGTTGCCCGACAGAAACTTTCGAAGAAGTTTTTGACAGGAATTCTATCTGGCGGAAACGGGATGACCTGCTGCAGGAAGGGTCTTATTGCACATACCTGAAAAAATATTGTGTGCATTTC
>CAZVAY010000310.1:0-2435 GCA_964625265.1 uncultured Sphingobacteriales bacterium
ACGGGAATATCAGAAATCTGGGATACCATCCTTGATTATTGCCGGGCAACACAGAAAAACGGTTTTTTCTATCAAAACAGAAAAGGGCAGGCCAGGCACTGGCTTTACGAAACAATTCAGGCTACGCTTACCAACCAGTTTTTTAAACACAAGGCCATTCACGATGAATTAATCGAATACGAGAAAAAAGTGGTGGATAATAAAAAAAGCCCCTTTCAGGCTGCTGCCGAGTTGATCCGTCAATTTCAAAAATCCGGTCGCTAAATGACGTTACGCCCTTTGGCACTTACCTAATTCCTATATTAGCCTAAAATTATAAACCTGTAAATCAAGGTGAATTTGAAGATTCCGGCTTCCATAGCAAAAGATTTTAACCTGATTGAGCTGTTCCGGGGCGGGAGCATCGCTTTGTTTTTCAAGGTTGGTGGTATCCTGGTTGGTTACCTGTTTTTTCTTTTCCTTTCCAGAATCTTCGGTGCCGAAGTCCAGGGTATCTTCTCCGTTTGCTGGACTATCCTGATGATTGCGGCCGTTATTGCCAAAATGGGCCTTGACACTTCCATTGTCCGCTTTGTGTCAGAGTTATGGGTAAAAAATGACACCAAAGAAATGACGGCAGTGTACAGGAAAGGCCTGCTGATCGTGTTCGTTGCTTCAACTTTTTGCACCGCTTTACTGATGGCCTTTTCCGGCCCACTCAGCAGGCTGTATTTTGATTCCGGGTCAGGCCGGTCCCTGATTATATGGCTGTCATTATCGGTCATTCCTTTTTCAGTCATGAGCTACAATGCCGAAAGCCTTCGCGGGTTAAAAAAAATCCTTCAATACTCCTGGTTTCAGAATGGTACTATTTACCTGCTAATAATGGTTTTTCTCCTTTTTATTGCCTTTTATTCTATGGGTAATGAAATGATCATCGGCTCTATTTTCGTATCCTGCCTGATCCTGATGGTATTCAGTTTTATTGTTGTCAGAAAATCTATGGGAAAAAGCAATACTCCTGTTACGGGCAAGGGTTTATCAGTGAGCTACAAGCATATACTGGCTGTGTCTTTCCCCATGTTGCTGACCAATTCCATGTTCCTCATCCTGAGCTGGACAGACATTCAGATGCTGAGTATGTTTATGGACGAGGCGTCAGTAGGTATTTACAATATTGCCGTAAAAATTGCCGCGGTTAATGTAGTGGGATTGGCAGCTATTAATGCCATTGCCTCTCCTAAGTTTTCCGAACTTTACAATTCGGGAGACCTGCCGGCCTTAAGACGTACCGTAAAGCAAACTACCCTGATCAATACCCTAATATCCATTCCGGTACTGATCATCATATTTGTTTTTCCCGGTTTTCTGCTGGGTTTGTTTGGCCGGGAATTCAGCATCGGCAAGGAAGCCATGTTCATCCTGGCCGCAGGGCAGTTTGTAGCCGCCTTCAGTGGAAGCGGTATGCACCTGCTCAACATGACCGGAAAAGAAAAGGCAGGACGCAATATTATCGTAGCCGGAACAATCCTGAACATTTTGCTCAATTACTGGCTGATCCCCAAATACGGCATTACCGGTGCTGCTCTGGCAACAGCTACAAGCACAATTGTCTGGCGCACGCTGACGGTGGTATCTATTTATAAATTTTTCGGTTTTCTGCCCTATCCCTTTCAAATTTCCAAATTAGCATGAATACAGTAAAACCCGGATTTTTTATTGTCGGAGCTGCCAAGGCAGGTACTACCAGCCTGAATACCTACCTTTCTCATTGTCCTGATATTTATTTTTCGCCTATCAAGGAACCCAATTATTTTTCAACGGATATTGACCCTTCCCGGTTTTCGGATATCTACAGGAAAAACAACCTCATTGACCCCACAAAATATTTCCGTGAAAGAAAACTGAAAGAGCTGCATCTTGCATTTGTCAGGAAAGAAGAACAATATGCCCGTTTGTTTGAGGCAGGGCAGAATTATTCCGCAAGGGGCGAATGTAGCACTTCCTATTTATATTCGCAGATAGCTGCAAAAAATATTTTTAGTTTTAATCCCGAATCAAAAATCATCGTTCTGTTACGAAATCCTGCTGAAAGGGCATTTTCCCACTACCTGATGGCATACAAATATGGCTACACCAACCTGCCTTTCCGCGATGCACTCGAACAAGACATGAACAGACGGGAGAAAGGCTGGGGCATTTCAGAATTGTATTACGAATTAGGCTGTTATTACGAACAACTCAACCGTTATTACCGGGTTTTTCCCACAAAACAGATATTGGTCCTGTTGTTCAATGACCTGAAAGACAATCCAGATACCCTGTTGGCAGAAATCCTTGATTTACTCGGGTTGCCCCCCTTTCGGTTTGATTTTGAAAAAAAGGCAGAAAACAAGGCTAACATACCCAAATCACAAGCGAGAGCCAGGCTGGCCAAGTCCCGTGTCGCGATAGGG
>CAZVAY010000311.1:0-2427 GCA_964625265.1 uncultured Sphingobacteriales bacterium
ATTTTTCCAGTTTCTTTTTTCCCAGCCCATTCACCTTTTTGAGTTCTGCCACGGTTGCAGGCAGGCTGTTGGATATCTCTGTCATCGTTTTCAGTTGAATAACACGGTACAGCGGTATTTTCCCTTCTTTAGACTTGCGGTGCCGCCAATCATTTAATAACTTGTACAAGGCAGGATGTTCCACTTTTACCTGGATTTTTTTAGCCTTTTCAGCCGGTATTTCTTTTCTGTAATCTTCGATGGCCGCCAGGGCACGCGTATGCAGAAAGGTTTCCAAGGCAAAGCCAGCGGTAGTTGACCCCAAACAACGTTTTTTTTCATAAATCAACTGGTTCACTTCATCGACAATTTTTTTAATCGACTTATGAACTTCCTGGTTGTCAGATTCAACTTGCAGGATCATCAGTTTTTGCCATTCGTCCCGGCTTAACTTGTCAATAAAATATTGAGATGCTTTGTTCACCCTTTCAAGTAATAATTCATTGTCAGCAGGGTTCGACATTAACCGGTCAAGTTGCAAATTGAATTTATCTGCAACCTTTGAAATATCCTTTTGGAAAACCATGATGGCTGAACGGACAATATCATTCACCAGTGGGTTGATCAACGTTATGTTTTTGTTTACAAGACTGTCCAGGTAATACAGTTTTCTTTTAATAAAATTAAAATCGAATAAATCCCTGATAAGCATATTCCTGAATTGTTGCTTGTCATGTTCAAGTTCTGTTTGTGTAGGTAAACTATCTGCAATCCGGTCTCCAAAAGAGGATATTTCCTCATCCATTTTAATGCTATGTGATGATATTTTGGAGCTTAAGACCAGGCCTTCCAGTGACCTGCAACGGCTTAATGCCACATAAACCTGTCCGGAAGCAAAGGAGGCTCCGGCATCCACAATGGCCTTGTCAAAGGTGAGCCCCTGGCTTTTGTGTATGGTAATGGCCCATGCCGGTTTAAGGGGATATTGTTTAAAAGTACCTATAATTTCTTCGTTGATATCTTTGCTTTTATAATCAATGGAATATCGGACATTTTCCCAGGTGAGTCTGGGAACAGGGATATCCACCGGGTCTCCCGGGCATTCGACAAGGATATTTTCATCTTCAAAACCTGTAACTACGCCAATTTTTCCATTATAATACAGTTTTTCATATTCCGGGTCATTTTTTACAAACATGACCTGTGCGCCAATTTTAAGCTCCAGTTCATTTTCAGTAGGGTAGTTGTATTCAGGAAAATCTCCGGTCACTTCTGCAAAGAAAAAATGGGGTTTCTCTTTGATCTTCTTCATCCGTACTTCATTGATTTCCCTCGCAATGGCATTATGTGTTGTCAGGATGATAAAACCTTCATGTTCTTCTTTTTCAAAACCGGGCTTATACCTGCTGTTTAGCAGTTTATAGGCATCCAGGTCCAGTTGGTTGTGCCTGATCTTGTTCAACAACTCAATAAATTCAAAATCGCTTTGCCTGAAAACCTGTTTGAGTTCAATACTGACAAAAGAAGTTTTGCGCAAAGCCGAACTATTGAAAAAGAAAACACCGGGATAATAATGTTTCAACACTTCCCATTCGTCACGTTTGACAACCGGGGCCAACTGGTGCATATCGCCAATCATCAGGAGTTGTACACCGCCAAAGGGTTTTTTCTTGTCCCTGAAGCGCCTGAGCACTACATCAATGCCGTCCAGCAGGTCGGCCCTGACCATACTGACCTCGTCAATGACAAGGAGGTCAAGGCTTTTGATGATATTGATCTTTTGCCGGTTAAACCTTTTTTGGTCCAGGTTTTCCCCTTCCTTGCCCTGGTAAAATTCAAACGGCATTATGGGGCCGAAGGGCAGTTGGAAAAAGGAATGAATGGTTACGCCACCGGCATTGATAGCGGCTACGCCCGTTGGCGCAACGACCACCATCCTTTTACGGCTGTTTTTTTTTAGGTTATGTAAAAAGGTGGTCTTGCCGGTACCTGCATTCCCGGTCAGGAAAACATTTTTACCAGTGAATTCAACATAATTCCAGGCAAGTTTTAATTCAGTGTTTTCAATCATCGGGCCAGCTATGTATCGGATAATAAAGAAGATGCCTCATCCTCATTTGTTGTGTCATCATTGTCATCGAGAATCGATTTTGCTTTTCCGGCCGGCAGTTCCTGCACCGACCTGAGTTTTCTTTCAATGGCCCTGGAACGCACACCGGCCTTATCGATCACATTGCTGGCTTCCTGTAGCTTTTTCTGGGTTTTGTCGAGTATCTCCCCAAAGTTTCCGAATTCTGTTTTGACAGCCCCCAATAACTCCCAGACTTCACTTGACCGTTTTTCGATGGCAAGGGTACGAAAGTCCATCTGCAGGGAATTGAGCAGCGCAGATAGGGGTGTACGTCCTGTGATCACAATTCTTCACTCGCGCTGTACCTGCTTATATTG
>CAZVAY010000312.1:0-2406 GCA_964625265.1 uncultured Sphingobacteriales bacterium
CGCCTTCGGAGTATTTCGTAATGCAGATACAGAGCACGGGCTTCTGCGAGGTAGCCGGGGGAAGTGTTTGACATGCATTTTAATCCCAGGAACTTCCCTGTTTCAATTTCATCCGTACTTTTAATAGGAGCCTTCCATTTGTCGGTTATCCTGATATAATGATCAAAAATAGCCACATGCGGTATATCAAAAACACCTGTTTTGGGCATGTGACACCTGACACAGTTGTTATTCTCTTTCTTACGCTCAGCTTCCGTTTCAGAACACGATTTCCTTTGTATTCCGGAATGGCAATCCAGGCATTTCTTATTAAAAGTATCCACCGGAGTTTCCTTTACGCTGGTATGCCTCATGGATGAAGTGAAATGACAGGTCAGGCAGGTCAGGGGTTTCATATCCGGGTTGTCGGCACTTTCTTGAAAACATTTACTTTTTTTCAGTCTTTCGGGATGCGTTTCCATCCAAAAAGCATCATCATCATTTTCATACACCTCCCTGAACACATCAAGAACGGTGGACACCCTCATTCCCGGTTTGAAATCGAAGAAATTTTTACCTTCTTTAAGTACAGAATTTCCCTGGTTGTGGCAACGCATACAAAGTTCGGATTGTAAAGCAGGACTTAATTTCCTGGGATTGACGATGGTGTAATCCGTTTGGGTGCGGATATCCACGACCCAGCCTTTTTCCATCCAGGCGGCATGTAGTTCTCCGGGGCCATGACAGCGCTCACAATTAATACCGTGTGGTACATCAGCATATTTATTGATGGAACCAGCCACAGCCTCCGGGTAAGAATTGTGGCAACTCATACATTCAAAACCAATAGGGCGGCTGAAACGGGCATTGTTGCCATGTTCGAAACCGGGAGGAAAATCCAGGATTTTTTGCTGCGTGTAGAAGGTAAATGGTACCTGTGTCAAATATCCATTCACTGACCGGATGTGTGAATTGGTATGCTGCCCGGAACCTACAATATAATCAACAGGATATATTTTTTGAAAAAGCGTATCCTCCTTCCAGAGTAATGATTCGGTTACAACCAACTTATCTTTCTCCCAGTGAGGATCATACACATAAGCGTTCACGCGGTCATGCAATTTTGATGTGCCCAGAACAGACGCACTTTTTTGCCGGGTAGCAAGCCCGAAACTTTGCCCCATGCCTGTTTGCATGTACTTTTCATACTGGTCTTTGTGACATCCGGCACATTTTTCAATACCTATGTATTTGACCGTATCATTCAGGTTCAGATAACCTGAAGATACCTCGTGTGTTAATTCGGAATAATCCCGGTTAGGGTTGGTTGCCTTTTCCCCGATCTTTTTTGAAGCAACAATAAAAACAACAACGGCAAGCGCCAATACGAAAAGATAATATAGGTATTTCAGCTTCAAAAGTTAATCAGAGTTTAAGCTCAAAATCATCCCTGTCGTGAATAAATGGTAATTTATTTCTGGCTTTCAGCATAATTTCAGGATCGAGTTCAACTTGCATTACGGTTTCAATGTCACGTGTTTCGGCCACCACTTTACCGAAAGGATTAACAGCCATGGAACAGCCATTGTGATAAATTCCATTTTTATCGTAGCCCACCCGGTTTACAGCCACAAGCCAGGCCTGGTTTTCAATGGCCCTTGATATCGCCAGGGGTTCCCAGGCATCAATACGGATGACAGGCCAGTTGGCCACAAACAGCAGGCAATCGTAATCACCGCGATAACGGCTAAACACCGGGAAACGCATATCGTAACAGATCTGGGCAAAAAACCGCCAGCCCTTCCATTCAAAGACTTTTCTTTCTGTTCCTCTCGTATAATGTTCCTGTTCACCTGACAAGGTAAACAAATGTCTTTTATTGTAATAATTAAATGAGCCATCCGGTTTCATCCAGATCAGCCTGTTAAAATAGTTCCCTTTTTCATCAATAATCAGGCTGCCTGCTATCACAGCATTTTTCTGAGCTGCTTTTTCCTTCATCCATTGCATGGTGTTGCCCATTACAGGTTCGGCAAGTCCTTGTGGCTTCATCGTAAACCCGGTGGTAAACATTTCGGGCAGGACAATCACATCCGTACAACTGCTGATTTCGGAAAGGGTATGGTCGAACCTTTCCAGGTTAGCCTTTTTATCTTCCCATTTTAAATCTGCCTGGACAAGGCTTATCCTGATTTTTTCCATGATCATTTAATCAAATGTCTGACAAAAATACATTATTTGCCCTACACCCGGAAGATAAAAAAAAGCCTTTAACACATTAAAGGCTAATTTTAAGAATTATTGTAAAGTGTTAATTTATTTACAAAATGTTTAGGATTTTTTTCTCTTTTAAGGGTTTCAAATATTTCTAAAGCTTCTGGAAAATTTCGGCCAAGATGCTTTAACCATTGCTTTGTTCTGTTAATG
>CAZVAY010000313.1:0-2339 GCA_964625265.1 uncultured Sphingobacteriales bacterium
ATTGTTCAATTTCTTTAAGTTCAACAATAATAAGGGTTTTACCCTAAATTGAAAAATTTATTTCAGGTAAATACAACATCTCCCTCACCCAATTGCATACTGAATGAAGCCAGATTATCATGATTTATCTTTCGCGGTAACCCCAAAGCCATTTCTTTTTCTTTAACATGAATAAATAATGGCCTTTTCTTCAGGAAATACCGGTTGAGTTCCACGTGGGCACAAATGACCGAATTAATTTTTTGTTCCAGGCAAAAACCAAGAAACCATTGGGCTATTATTTCAAAATTATTAGCATACACATAATTAATCTTGAGGTTTTTCTTTCTAATTGATGTCATTGCAAAACCACAAATCTGCCCTCCCTTCTCCCGGAAAACAATGGGTAACTGCCTGAAACCATCTTCAAATGAGGAAAAGTAATAGCGCATCTTTTCATTGGCTTCGTCCTTGCCAGCCGGTAAGATCCATGGATGTTTTACTATCCAGTTGAAGAACATGCGGTCTTTTGCCGAAAGGTCCTGTTTATTATGTTCTTGAATAAAGTTATCTGTTTCCTGATCAATTTTGGCAGGGAATTCAACACTCAAAATTTCAGGAACCTTATATTTCATCCTGTCCCTTATTGATTTGATGCTGTTTATTATTGTATCTACCGGTTTTAAGATCCCGACAAAATCAGATAAATAGATTCTGATGAAAAAACGGTAATAAGTACCTTTATTAATAAAGGAATACAAATGTAGATTTGAAATTATGTCGTATGTATGCGAAGTCATATCGGTCAGCAACATTCTCTCTCCACTGATCTTGAGTGCCTTTAACAATAATAAAAGGGCAATTTGATTTTCGCCCGGGGCTACCCACCAACCACTGTTCCAGAAAATCTTATTTCCCCCGGCATTACCGGCCAGCAGGCAAACATACCCGATGATCCTGTTATTTTTTAATGCAAGCACCACGGCCGGGTCATCCGGGGAAGCATCAGGATTAGAAGCCATGGATTTTGCCCTGTGTTTTGTTATAGGGATGACTTCCGCATTGGAAAAAAGAGAGGATTGAGTAAACGAAACTAATTCCTGGCAATTGATTATTCTAAATTCGGAATCAGTCATTTAAAATTCTGTCAACCGCGTTTACAATATCTCCAAAGGTTTTCATTTCAATCATATCATCAAGGTCGAATTCGATTTTAAATACTTTTTCAACCTTATCAATCAGCATTGCATGCTTTAATGAATCCCAGTCCCCTATTTCACGGGCGGACGTAGAGGGGGAAAGAGTCAGATTTTCATCCTGAAAAACCTTTTTGAAAACTTTTTCCAGTTTTTCATTAATTACTTTTCTATCCATGATTTAGTGGCCTAATTTCCAATATATATCAAAATTACAATATTCTTTAAAACCAAAAGCCTTATAAAGGTAAAAACTTTGAGGGGTTGCATGCAAAATTATTTTCTCAGTACCCCTGTCAAACTCCTCCTGCAAAGAAATATCAAGTAATTTTGAAGCAATACCCTGTTTTTGAAAAGCCTGTAGTGTTGAAATAAAATAAAGGCCTGTTACTTTTTCATCTCTGAAAAACAACAATGTCCCGGCAGGTTTATTTTTCCAAAAAGCGATTAATAATCCAATCCGGCCGGAGTTCATGAGCAATTTAAATGGGGCTACATCAATTATTTCTTTTTTAAATAATGTACGGGATATCATCCTGAGCCAGAGCTCAAAACAATTATCTGTTGTAACCTGCCTGATTTTAATATTGTTACTTAAATTTTGCTTTCGCTTAAATTCATTTTGAACCAACGCCATTCCTTTTTCACGTGCAACTGGCCTGTATCCTGCTGAGACCATGTTGGGCACAGGTTTGTTGGAACCAAGAGGTGAAATAAATTTAACAAATGGCGGATAATCACCCTTATCCGTCTTTGCAGCAAGGAAACTGCAAAACTCAGTGGAATCAAAATCTGATAACTTCAGGTTGTAAAGAAAATAAGGCCAGGGCTTGCCTAGCGAAATCTCAAATTTTGTACTGCCCGAATGATCAGTCCCTGACATACCATATAAGCGGTAAAGCCTGTTTTGATTTTCAGAAATTATTTGGGCCCAATTATTCATTATTAGCTATCCCTAGTTTTTTCAGTAAAAGATGTCTGTCTGTCTTACCGCTGGCATTGAGAGGTAGGGTATCAACCATATAAATCCGGGCAGGAATCATATAAAATGCCAGCTTCTGCCGGAGTGTTGATTTTAAACTTTTTTCATCCCAGTTGCCTCGGGTACCTGCCAGATGAATTTCCGTACTACCCTGTTTGTTTGGAACTGCAACAGCCACAAAT
>CAZVAY010000314.1:0-2255 GCA_964625265.1 uncultured Sphingobacteriales bacterium
TATTGGGTGCGGGAGCAATGGGCAGCGGGCAGGATTTCAACCGGTATTGAAGCGATGGTTCCAGATACCCGCAGATCAGTAAACAGGATATTGTTGATATGGCCAATAAATACTACGGGGATAATTATCTTGCCTTTTATTCAAAAATGGGTGTACCCAAAAAGGAAAAAATTGAAAAGCCGGATTATAAGCCTGTTGTAGCCAAAAACAATGTTGAATCGGCATACGCAAAGAAGCTCAAGAAAATGGAATCCCCTTCACTCAGCCCCAGAATAATTGATTTTAATAAGGCTGTTGATGTCAGGAAACCGGTCAAAGGTGTTGTCCTGAATGTCAATCCGAACCCGCTAAACGATGTCTTTACATTTACCATCCGGTGGGGAATAGGGGAGGAAAAAAACAGTCTGCTGGGTTATGCTGCCTCCCTGCTGGCTTATGCCGGTACCCAGGACCTGTCCCCAGCCGGGTTCAAAAAAGAAATGAGCCTGTTGGGAGCCACTTACCAGTTTTATTCTGACGATAGTTACCTGACACTTTCGGTAGAGGGTATTGAAAGTAACCTGCCCAAAGTGTTGGCCTTGCTCAACGGGCTTGTCAGGAACCCGGTGGTTGATAAGGACAAGGTTTCTGTTCTTTATGACAATGAAAAAGCCAACCGAAAAGTTGAAAAGAGTGAACCGGCCGGGGTGGCGGATGCACTATACAATTATGTGCTTTATAGTGACAAATCGGATTACCTGGACAGGCTGACCTTAAAAGAAATAAAAGGACTGGATGCCCAAATTCTGATGGATACTTTCAGGTACGCCACAGGTTTTGAAGCGATCATTGATTATTGCGGACAGTGGGATGCCGGTAAGATTGCCAGCACATTCAGTGAATATTTTCATTTTGCTAAAAATCCTCTATCCAGCGAGTCACCGGTATATACGGAGATAAATGTGTATCCGCAGAACAAGGTATATTTTGTTAACAAGAAAAAAGCCCTGCAAAGCAAGATATTCTTTCTGGCAAACGGGAAAAAATATATTGGAGGGACAGATGCTGCGTTGCCTGCATTTAATCTCTATTTCAGCGGAGACTTTTCCGGCCTTGTTTTACAGGAAATCCGCGAATACAGGTCTATGGCCTATTCGGCAGGAGCGAAATACCTGACACCACCGCAGTCAGGAGAAAAGGAATATTTCTATGGGTACATTGCCACACAGGCAGATAAAACCAATGATGCCATTGCCATTTTTGACAGCCTGGTGAGGACAATGCCTGAAAAACCGGAACGCATGGTCATGATCAGGGATTACCTGATTAATGTTTTGCCTGCAGCCCGGCCTGGTTTCAGATATATCAGCAGGTGGATTGAAAGTGCCAGGAGAAGGGGGAACGATCATGATGACATCCTTGAGTTACTGGCTGCATACAAACAACTTGACTTTGAAGATATTCAGGGATTCTATAAAGAGAACCTGAAAAATAAACCCATGGTGATCATAATTGCAGGCAACAAAAAGAAAATTGACCTGAAAGCGCTGGAAAAATATGGAGAAGTTATTGAGATCAAAGAAAAATCGCTGTTCTCGAAATAGGCAGGATGGACAAAGGCGTTGTTATCAGGACAATTAGTAAACGGGACATTGACAAAATACTGACCATTGCTGATGAAGAATTCGGGGCGGGATATCTGGGTGCTGACAAGCTCAATCAGTTTCTCCATCAAGATAAGCGGGTGGCTTTGGGTGTTTATCTGGAGGGCCATCAGGCAGGCTATGCGCTGGCCGGAGTCTATGCAATTGATGAGTTTTTGAACGGGTTTGATGATTCCCAGCGAGGCTATCTGAAAAATCTGGATAAACATCAAACGATTGGTTTTCGGCATCAGACTGCTGTTAATAGGAAATATCAGAGCAGAGGAACAGGGATAAAATTATTCGATGCAACCAACCAATGGCTGGAGTCAAAAGATCCGGATGTGCTGGTATCTGTGGTCTGGCAAAAAAATGTTACAAACAGGGTTGAAAAATTACTTGAGCGGAATGGGTTTGTATTACAGGAGGCCATACCGGGGTTTTGGTCTGAGGATAGCCTTTCAAAACAATACAACTGCCAGCGGTGCGGGAAGCCACCCTGCCGGTGCACAGCAAAGGTTTATTTGAAAATCTGTTCATAAACAATAAATGGATTGGTCGATTTTTATTTTCAATGCCAGGGTTAACCTTCTATGTACCCGATAGGACAATGGAGTCATCAGGGCTGACAAA
>CAZVAY010000315.1:0-2233 GCA_964625265.1 uncultured Sphingobacteriales bacterium
TTTTAAAAAACGAACCAGAAGGTGAAGATTTTCAGGTTTACCAGGCATATTGTTTTATCTCTCCTTTTTATCCTGATGGCATCCGCTACATTCAGCCAGATCAAAGTAAAAACCCGTATTGACTCCAGCGATATCCTGATCGGTGACCCCATTGTGTACAGCCTGAAAGCAGTTTTTAATAATGATATAGAAGTAACCTGGCCGGTATTTCATGATACCATCGGTAGTTTTGGGATTATCTCGGTATCAGATGTGGATTCGGGGACGGAAGACGGAAAAAAATACCTGTCACAGGAAATCACTTTTACCCATTTCGATAGCGGCCAACAGGTTGTACCACCCCTTGCCATTGCCTTCAGAAAAAAAAATGACACTGCGTTTAAATATATTTTTACCGATACTTTTCAGGTTCATGTACACACACTACCCGTTGACACCAGCAAAGCCATCCGGCCAATAAAAGCTATTATGAACGCGCCTGTCTCTTTCAGGGAACTGTTACCCTACCTGCTGATTTTAACCGCAATCCTGATCGGTATCTTCCTATACATTTATCTGAAAAGAAAAAAAGCAAACAGGCCATTTCCGTGGATTAAACAAAAACCCAAACTCCCCCCCCATGTGGTAGCATTTTCCGAATTGCGAAAGCTTGAAGACGAAAAACTTTGGCAAAAGGGCGATATTAAACCTTTCCATATCAGGCTGACAGATATTATCAGGATATATATTGAAGACAGGTTTGAAGTTCCTGCAGTTGAATCAACTACGCCCGAAATTCTTTCTTTCCTCAATGACCTGATTGAAAACCGGGAACTGGTTGCAAGTATGAAATCCCTGCTGGAATTATCCGATTTGGTAAAATTTGCCAAATCAAGCCCACTGCCTGATGAAAATGAATTTTGCCTGAAAACAGCCTACCATTTTATTGATTCCACTAAAGCCGGATTGTTCGAAGATGGAGAGGAAAAGGAGAGGAAAAACGAAACTTTCTCAGATAATTAATTTCTATTTATTTTTTGCATTAGAAAAAATTTATACTTTTGAGTATGAATTTTATTCTGTTTGCCCTTGGTTTTATCTTATTAATACGTGGCGCTGACTACCTTGTAGATGGTGCTACAACCCTGGCCAGGAAATTTCATATCTCCAGTATCGTTATCGGGCTTACCATTGTATCGTTCGGGACATCATTGCCGGAAATGATTGTAAACATTAACGCAAGCCTTGCAGGAAACGCAGGACTGGCCATTGGAAATATCATAGGTAGTAATATTGCCAATATCCTTTTGGTTCTGGGTGTTACTGCCTTAGTATTCCCATTGGATGTGAATAAATCAACTACTTTTTACGAAATACCCTTTTCTTTTATCATCACTGTTCTTTTACTCTTGTTTGTCAACCTGCACGTTTTCAGTAACAATTTATTTCCCGGGCTCTCGCGCCCAGCCGGAATAGCCTTTCTCGTTCTCCAATTAGCATTTATGATATACGTTTTTAAAATGCCCAAAGAAGATATGCTGGAGGAAGAAGAAGAGGAAATGAATACTGGGCTCAATGAAAAGTTAAGGGCCGTACTTTCAAAAACTGCACGTGCCACCCGCTCTACAAAAATGCTTGATAAAGTAAATTATGCCTTCGACAACAACCCTGTCATGAGATCTACCATTCTCATTATTATCGGATTGGTCGGGCTGGTGATAGGCGGTAAGTGGACAGTGGACGGGGCAGCCGGTTTTGCTGATGATATGGGTGTCAGTGAGGAACTGATCGGCTATACGGTGGTTGCTGTCGGCACTTGTCTTCCGGAATTGATCACTTCTGTTGTTGCCGCCTTGAAAAAGAATGTAGATATTGCTGTCGGCAATGTAGTGGGTTCGCTTATCTTCAATATTCTATGGGTGCTTGGCCTTAGTGCTACTATTCACCCCTTGTCTTTTGCAGGGGCTGTAAACAACAATATTGACATCCTGATCTTAATGGGATCTACAGCTTTACTATTCATTTTTGTCGGGGTCAATTCAAAATTTGTTATCAGCCGGTTTGAAGGATCTATCTTTCTGATACTGTATATTGGCTACATCATTTATCTCATTATTCGGGGATAAAATACAGACTTTAGACTTTTATCTTTTGCTTGTTTTCCAATCATCTGATTCGGGTTTGCTTAAAAAGTCCCAGCATACAGAATGTTATCGCCTGGCAATTCATTTATTTCATAATTTGTACTTCTTCC
>CAZVAY010000316.1:0-2206 GCA_964625265.1 uncultured Sphingobacteriales bacterium
GTTCCACCATAGGCCTCATCCTCGGATTATTTGCCGGGCCGTTGGGTATTATAGTCGGGCCATTTATTGGGGCTGTCGTTGGTGAAATGATTGACGGTAAAGACCTGAACAATGCCATTCGTTCCGGGTTTGGGGCATTCCTCGGTTTCCTCACCGGTGTTGTGATGAAACTGGGCGTTTCGGGCTGGATGGCCTGGCAGTTAGGTAAAGCGCTGCTCTGACCTGCTCATATCAACCTGATTTTAAATCGTCAACATCCTATATAAATAATTTCTGAATTTTTTTAGGATAAATTTAGTTCAAAAAAAAGGACAAAATTCACGTACATTTGAAGCAAAGCCCGTTTGTTGAAATGCATAACTAAAATATTTCCTTTCATTCTCCTGTTTGTTTCAGGTTACGGAGTTTTGGGGCAATCGCTGGTAAAAGTGCAGGTGAATGGCCACCAGGACTGCGTGTCAGCCCTGTCTGTGAACCCCGAAGACACCCTGGTTTCCGAATTGTCACCCAAAGGATATGGGCGTATCCTGGAAATTAAAGACAACACGCCTACTAACCCTTATTATTTCGAAAAGGAACATAATACGGCCTGGTACAAGATGATGATGCCCTACCGGGGCAACCTCGTTTTCACCCTTACACCTGACAATCCGGAAGATGATTATGATTTTATCCTCTTTAAATATGACGGCAAGGGGTTTTGCAAAAGAGTATCCCTAAAACAGGCGAAGCCGGTCAGAAGTAATATTTCGCGCAACGATAAAAGTATAGGGAGCAAAACGGGATTAAACCTGCAATCGACCATCAGATACAAGAATGCCGGGCCGGGGGAATCTTTCTCCAAATCTGTAAAGGTCAGAGAGAAAGAGATTTATTACCTGGTTATTGACAATGTTTATGATGGCGGTAGCAGCCACCGGTTAATATTTAATTTTCTGAAAGATGACGGAACCTCAGCAGTCATTCATGCACTGGAAGGGATCATCAAAAGTGAAGACGGTACCATACCCGTTAATGCGGAGGTTGTTATTGAAAATATTGAAACAGGGGAAGTAATTGCCCGCGCTAAAACTGATTCGGTAACAGGAAAATACCGTTTTGAACTGCCGGCAGAAATTGATATTTCAAAAAACTATAACCTGACCGTATTTGCCGACAAGCATTTTTTTGAAGAAAAAACGCTAACACCGGCCGAATTCAAGCAGAAAAAAGTTTCCCTGAACCCATTGCAACGGTTAAAGAAAGGCAAGAGTTTCCATATTACCAATATTAACTTTTTTAGCGATTCTCCGCAATACCTTCCTGAATCGGAACCTGTATTAAAAAAACTAGTCAGGTTGATGGAAAAAAACCCGGATATGTATATCGAAATAGAAGGCCATATCAACGGCTGTACCGGAAGTCCTGATGGGAGGCAGCTATTATCCGAATCAAGGGCAAGAACGGTGTTCGATTACCTGGAGAGGCATGGCATTGACGGGCAGCGGATGACGACAGTCGGATATGGATGTACCAAAATGATTTACCCTGAGCCCAAAAATAACAAAGAGAAAAAGATTAACAGAAGAGTTGAAATAAAGATCACCAAATATTAAATTTGCACCAGGTGATAAGATTTTTATATGAATAAAACGGAGAAATACCTGACCATTGGCGTGTATCAAAACATACACCAGGCCTATATCACCCGCGACCTGTTAATTTTACATCGTATCAAAGCTTTTGTGCTGGGTGAAGAGACAGTCATGAACAACCCGTTTTATTCCGACAACCTGGGCGGAGCCCAACTCCGGGTGGCCGAAAGCCAGTTTGATGAAGCAAGGCGGCTACTCGAAAGCATGGATACCGCAAAAAACAATTAAAATGAAAAGCAGGATCAGCATTAAAAAGGGTGACATTACCCTGCAACAGCTTGATGCTATTGTCAATGCAGCCAACAGCAGCCTGCTTGGAGGTGGTGGTGTCGATGGCGCTATTCACAGGGCTGCAGGCCCCGGGCTGTTGGCAGAATGCAGAACATTGAACGGCTGTCCTACCGGGGAGGCCAAAATCACCGCTGGCTATCTCCTGCCTGCCCGGTTTGTTATACATACTGTTGGGCCTGTTTGGCGGGGTGGCAGCCACCACGACGACCAATTGTTGCGAAATTGCTACCTGATGTCTTTATCTCTTGCCAGTGAGAAAGGAATTAAATCAATGGCATTTC
>CAZVAY010000317.1:0-2175 GCA_964625265.1 uncultured Sphingobacteriales bacterium
CAAAGCCGGGCAATATTATAAACTATGCTTCGTTATCCCTGACGTAATAATTATGCTCTCTCTCTTCTCCATATGGATATTCTACAAGCTGATGAAATTTCAGTATTCCCCCTACCTCAAATTAGGCGTCCTGTTCATCATTACCATGCTTTTTCTCAGGCATTCTTTTAATGTGATGAAGCTTTTCATGGTATAATTTTCTGTTTGTCCGGGTTTGTTATTTTTGTATGCCTATGAAAAAGGTCATTAAACCCGTACTGTTCCTGATTTTTATCAATCTGTCGTTATCCGTTGCTGCACAGAATCTGTTAACCCCAAAAGAACTGGGCAAGGAAAGGGATTACCGTTCCCTGGAAGATGCTTTCAACAAACCGTTGAAAGTATACAAATTATATATTTCAAATTACCGTCAGCCCGTGTTGCCCAGGGAAATTGCAAAACTTAAAAACCTTCAGCAACTCAGGTTACCGGGAAACCATATAAAGACATTCCCAACTGAAATTGGCCGTCTGAAAAAATTGCAATACATTGATGTATCCAATAGCAGGTATCTGAACCCAAGGATAGCATTCAAGCAGTTTTTTAAGTTAAAATTCCTGGAAAAACTTGATTTAAGTGACAACAACTGGAAGACCCTGCCAGCCGATATTGGTAAAATACAGAACCTTAAAACCATCGACCTGAGCTATAACAAAAACATGAACCTGCAACAAATATTTTCAATCCTGGGCAGAAACAAATACCTGGAAGTGATCATTATGTCTGAATGCAATATTTACAGGTTACCTAACAATGTTTTAAAATTAAAGAACCTCAAAGAACTGCACCTTTCATACAACCCCATCGGGAAAAAAGAAAGAGAAAAAATTCGGAAGATGCTGCCCGGAGTCAAGGTTACTTTCTGAGTCAACAGAATAATAAAATCCTGAATTTATTACTATTTTTCGGGAAAATTTCAACGTGAAAATAAAATTATTAGATGTTTTAATCGGTTTCCTGGTATTGGTTACCGGGTGTACTGATACCCCCATCCCCCAGATTGACTGTGGTAATGAGCCTGTAAATTCCATTCAACTTATAAGGGACGATATGGCCTTGTTGCACGAAGGATCAGCTCACGGTATTCCCTCCTGGTTCGACTGGGCTTACGGCCCCCGTATCGGTTATGGTAATACACCCCCCGAAGGATGGACTGCAATGGTGCCCTGGGGACAATTTTATACTGACAGCCTGGGCCATACAACAAAAAATACACGTGTCCAGATTAAGAACCTCCAGGCATGGTATTTAAGCAGGCAGGACTCTCAATGGATAGAGTGGATCACAACTTCCGAAATTGAAGGGGCCTATTTTGTGGAAGATTTCAAACTAAACCGGAATAAAAAAGCCACCATATGGCAGGAAACGAATTGCGGTGGAATCTCCGTTTTGCCGAAAAAAAATTACAATTTTCATTTTTGGCCTTCAGGTGGACGGATTCCAATAGACCCTAATAATATTGCAGGTGTCTGGGTATCTGTGGAAGCCCGTCTGGTCGTTAGCGATCCTGATCTTGATGACGACCGGGATAATGCCAGGTTACTTTTAAACTGTGGTGCCGATTACTGGCTTGACGAATCAACTAACTGGAATCAACTGAAGACAAATGGTGATATTGCCATCAGCAGGTTCCGGTACCTGACAAATGACTGGCAGGTGTTTAACATGCACACCCTTACAGGGAACCAGCTTAATTATTATCCTCCTCCCTATTAGGTCATAAAATAAACAGAGGTTGTATACTTTCCGGCAATGGTTTATTTTTGACCGTTCGTAAATAAACCCTGATGGTCAATTTGCATTAAATTAATGAAAATGAAAAAAATCCTTATCGTTCTACTCGCCACCTTTTCCTTGTTCCAAGCCGTTATGGCACAAGATACTGTTGTTGTTCAAACTTTTACATTTAATGATATTACAAAAAGGCGGGATACTTTTCAGTTTCCTGATAAAAGTATCGAGTTCAGTAAAATCCTCATGTTTTACACCCTTAAGTGTGACCCTCAAACCAAAAAGGATAAGTACAATTGCGGTGAATGGGATTATGAAACCACCAATTATATCTACGATCATAATGCCACCTTTGATTCCACATACAACAAAGCGGATTATTTCGTAACCGGACACAACCTGGTG
>CAZVAY010000318.1:0-2168 GCA_964625265.1 uncultured Sphingobacteriales bacterium
TAGAAGGATAACCACCCTTCAGCCCTGAGCCATTTGACATTTCCTGGTGTTTCCGGTTCCAGACAGTCAGGCCGTTGGTATAGAATAACAACCCACCGTTGGTATCAGAGATGGTTGCACATCCTTCGTACTGAAACATAGCGCTGTTGAGGAGGGGTTTGGGGTTATAGTTATTGAACGACAGGCCTGCATATTGGCCAAAGTACCAGATATTACCCTGTTTCTGTGCTTGCAAAGAGATAGATACAAGGAAAAATGCAAGGAAAAAAAGAAGTTTATTTATGTAGGCGCGATTATGCATGGTTGTCATCTTCAGACATTCAGACGTGCCATTTTCAAACATGCAAAGGTACAATAAAATTAGGATTCCCCGGCACTTTAACGCACAGTTGTTCAGGCAGGAAAAAGGGGCAAATCAGGCCTGAGATTGGCTCACCGGGACTGAAAAGCAAAACCTGCTACCTTTTCCTTCTTCGCTTATGACATGAATCTTACCACCCATTAACTCAACATATTCCCTGCAAAGTAGCAGCCCAAGGCCACTACCGGTTTCCTGGTTTGTACCCTGAATTAAATACTCCCGGTCTGTATCAAATATTTTATCTATTTGAGAGGCAGGTATGCCAATTCCGGTATCTTCAACGCAGATTTCCAGTTCATCTTCATCACCTTTTTGTTGAGCCGTGAGTGTTATTTTACCCTCAGGCCTGGTAAATTTTATCCCATTATTGAGCAGATTGTTTATCACATTTGTAATGACCTGTTCATCGGCAAATACATGGGGGACACTTCCTATTTTATTGAAAATAGCGATATTCTTATTTCTGGCACTTAATTCATATAAGTCAATACAATTATCAATGATGGTCTTCACATTAAGTTGTATCGGAATAACTTTCATTTTACCCATTTGGAACCTTGACCAGTTCAAAAGGTTTTCGAGAAGATCGTACTCCTTTTGGGCAGAACCATAGACCGTGTCGATCATCTGCTTCTTCTCTTTATCGCTAAATTCTTCGAAGTTGTTGGCAAGCAAGTCAAGCATCCCGAGGATACTATTGAAAGGTGACCTGAGGTCGTGAGATAATATAGAAAAGAACTTGTCTTTCATTTTATTTGCCTGATCGAGCTCCAAATTGGTATTTTCCAGATCGACATTTTTCTGTTCAACCAGTTTATTCTTCTCTTTCAGGCCTTCATTAAGCTTTCTGATCCTATGCCTGTTATAAAATACAATAAATATAAGCACCAGGGAGATCAGGGTAGCCAGGCCCATCAGGTACATGGCCAGTTTTTGCCTGCCGATCAGTCTTTCCTGGTATTGCTTCTCTTTGGTTAAATGCTGGTTCTCCAGTTTTTCTTTACTTAGTTTGTATTCTGATTTTATCAGTTCAATCTTTTGCCGGCTTTTACCGCTAAGAAGGCTATCCGAAAGTTTGTAAAAGAGTTTTAGATCTTCAATTGCTTTCAGGTAATCTTTTCTTGTTGAGTCAAGCAAAAAGAGGTTGCTCAAGGCATTTACCCGGTATTCGAGCAATGAATATTGCTCAGCCAGCGCTTCACCCCTGGTTAATAATGTGTCCGCTTTGTTGAATTTGCCCATTAAGTAATAAACATATCCCAGGTTGATCGTGACAGCTGTATATACAATCTGGTCATTCTCTATTCCAGGCAGGTTGTACAATTCCTGGTACAGGGGAAAAGCATCTTTATAATTTTTTCGGGCAAGATATACATTGGCCATGTTGTTGGTGGCACTTATATAGGTATTTGATAAATGATTATCCGGGTGAAGCTCCCTCGCAAGATTATAATAAGAAAGCGCACTGTCGAGTTTGTTCATGGCAAAGTACGTTTCACCAATTGAATTATATGCACCAGGGATAATATTGATCTGGTCATCCTGTTTGTCCATTGTTATGGACTTAAATAAATAATTCAAGGATTTATCGTAATCTTTGATCTTTTGGTACAGCATACCCAATGATGAGTACAATAAGGTTAACCGCACAAAGTTTTTTGAATCAGTGAAATAAGGTTCGGCAGCAAAAATCAATTTAATGGATGTATCGTATTTCCCTTCATAGGTACAGATATTGGCCAGGTCGACCTGAATAGTAGCTATTAGTTCTGCAACCGAATCTTCAATGGCCAGCCTGTAACTGATC
>CAZVAY010000319.1:0-2058 GCA_964625265.1 uncultured Sphingobacteriales bacterium
TTTCTTTGGCTTTATCAATGGCTTTTGCCAGCCTGTCTTTCGAAAAAGGTTTTAACAGATAGTCCACAGCATTTTGTTCAAAGGCTTTCAGGGCATACTCATCGAATGCGGTAGTAAAAATAATAGCGGGCGGGTTATCAAGCAGTTCGATTAATTCAAAACCATCTACCTTGGGCATTTGGACATCCAGGAATACCAGTCCGGGTTTTTTGTCCTGAATTGCTTTCAGTGCTTCAAAACCATTAGCACATTCACCAAGAATATCGATATCATCAAAATCAGCCAGAAAGTTTCTTAACAATTCACGAGCTAAAGGTTCATCATCTACTATCAATGCTTTAAGCTTCGGCATGTCTTGGGATTTTTATTTCTACTTCAAAATAACGATCTTTTTTATTGACTTGCATCAGGTTGTGGTGCAAATATATTTTCTCGAGTCTTTTTCTGACCATTTCCAGACCGTTCCCTGTTCCTTTTTTGGGGCTTGCTTCCGGGTCAAAGTCATTACCTATTTTCAGGTAAAGAAAATAATTGTCGCAGCTGGCTCCCAGATGTATCTTTATATCCCCTGTACTTTCATAAATACCGTATTTAATACTGTTTTCAACCAGGGGTTGCAGGATCAGGGATGGCAGCAATATTTTTTCACACGATTCAGGAACATCAAAACTGATGTCTAATTTTTCACCAAAACGGGTTTTTTCAATCTCAAGATAGAGATTGATATGGTATATTTCGTCCACAAGGGGAATTAGTTTTTCGTCCGTATTACGCAGTGAATAACGCACAAATTCAGATAGTTTAATCACCATGTCCTGTGCTTTCTGTGGGTTACTGATCGTCAGTGAACTGATTGAGTTCAGCGAATTAAACAGAAAATGAGGCCTGACCTGTGACCTGAGCATTGAAAGTTCAGCTTCACGTAGCATTTTACTGAGTTCAGCTTCACGCAATATTTTTTCATTTAACTCCCTGAAACTAATGATCAGGTAATAAATAGTGACGATAACCGCATAGACAAAAAATCCGATGATTGCCCGGGCAAAAGTAGTGTCCCTGATATGTTCGATCCAGGATGACTGCGGATTTAGCAATGACTGTAGTAAAAAATAGGAAATTGATAACCAAAGGCTAACCGTGATCAGGCTGCCCATCAGGTGGTTAAGTATCAGCGACCAAACAGATTTTGATTTGAGATTGCTGAACCTGACCATGTACCAAAGGCCGCTTCCAAGAAGTGCATAAACCGCATTATACACAAAGGCTTCGGCTAATGCATCATAAAACCCGGCCTGGTATTCAAGGAGAAGGAGTAAAAAATGGATCGTCATGACACCGACCCATACCAGAATATAAAGAAAGCGTGGATTTTCCCTCAATGCCTTATTCATAGGTTTTAATTTCTCCGCCACCAAAGATTGCCACTCCTTTTATAATAAGGGTTTTTGATTTATCCGCTTCAACCTTGTAGCGTTTGTCGGCAAATCCACCAAACACACTTACGATTTCAACTTTAATGTTCCAGTCTTCCGGGACAATCAGGGAACTGCCACCAAAAACCAGCACCATTTCGAGCGTGTGTGTCCCGGGTTTTAATTTGGCTGGCCTGAAATCAAGTTTTGAACCTCCAAACACATTCAGAATTTCCCCACCTTCAAATGCATCGGAGTAAAATATCCGTTCCCCGCCACCAAATATCTGGATTTCTTCAATGTTGTTTTCGTTCTGACTGGATTTTGACAACCTTCTCATTCTGAACTTACCCAGTCCGAAAAATAAGATAACGATCCCGAACAGGATTAGCAGAAGTGGCCAGAAGACTTTTTCAAAGTTGACCGGAAGATCATAGATGTCCGTAATCAGGAAAAAACCTCCAAAAAGGATAAGCAAAAAACCAAACCAGCCTTTATTTTTATCCAGGTTTAATAAGCCAATGGCAACAATCAGGGTAGGCCATGAGAATATAATCTCTATGGTTCTGTTGCTAAGAAGGTCAAGGTTGCGCAACATTAACACAAGCCCCAGGCCCATGATCAATATGGCCACAATAAAAAAGCT
>CAZVAY010000320.1:0-2014 GCA_964625265.1 uncultured Sphingobacteriales bacterium
TGACGGTTTTGTAAAACAGGGGAAACCTAACTTCAATTGTTTCGCCACCCCTGACAGTTCTGGCCGGTTTGACAGTTTTATTTTCAATCTTAACTTTTCCTTTGTTGCAGGCGTCTGCGGCAAGCCTGCGGGTTTTGAATATCCGCGTTGCCCACAACCACTTATCGATCCTTACTTCATTTAATTCTTTCATATCAGTGTTCGCAGGTTTTACAGTACAATTGTTTGACCCTTGGGTTGTCAAATACCTGAAAAGAGAATTTTTCACCTTCAAATAGCTGACAATACCTGGTTTTATCCAGTTCGGCCGCCCTTTCAAGTGCAAAGTCAAAATTCCTTGTCATAATCCTGTCGGGAACGTGGTTACAGGCAATAATATAATTAAAAATAAAGCTCGAATCATCGCGGGCTTCTTTCAGGTATTTGTCCATGATCTTGAGGGCAAAACCGTAATCATTGTATTTCATAAATAATTTGGCCAGTTCCAGGCTGTTTCTGTAATTGATATCTTCAATACTAACCAGTTTTTTTATACGGGCAAAAGCTTCGAGTACCAGTTTGCCCGGTTCATCAAGGGTATCGAGCAAACGAATGGTTTTGAACTGGAAGTTAAGGTTTAGGTTGTCCGTGTAATCTTTCGGAATATCAATCTTATAGAATTGTCCAATTGTTTGTTGAAGTTCTTTGATATCCTGTTCTTCCGTATATTCATTTTCCTGCACGTCACAACAACATTTATCAAAAGCGATGTAGTTATTGGACCGTGCATGTTTATACAATTCATTAATCTTATCACAATAGGAAGGGAGAAGTTTGTTATCATTGCTGATCTGTTCAAGATATATTTTATTGATCCAGAAAGGTGCATATTTATCTCCGGCCGGAATCTTCATTTTTGAAGCCATATGGGCATGGTAAATATCTAGGATGGTTTGATCGATAATAAACCGCTGAATGGAGAACGCAAAGGGTATATCATCCTTTTTAATTGTTTTGTTGAACTTGTCGATCACAAATGGTTCTTCCTTTTCGCCAGCAATGTCATAAACTACCTGCATATCGATCTCTGCAAAACGATGTTTTGACAAAATGGGTTCCAGTTCATTTTCCAGTTTTTTGTTACTGATATAATGCACGGCTTGTTCCATTTCCATTCTTGCCAGTTTGCTAAATTTTGTCCCTGCCACATCCTGTTTAAAAAGCTCCCAACCGTTGTCTGTTTTGATGTCTGAAACAATATCCCTTTTCTGCCTGTCTTTCAGGGTTTTTATGATACTCTCGGCCCTTTTTTTCTGCAATTCTCGGTTTATATCTTCCTTGCCTTCAATAGAAGAATAGGCTGTTAGTTTTGCCTGTTGGATAATAAAATCCGGTTCTTCAAGCGCCTTCAAAAGGGGTTCAATATCCGTTTGTTGGTATTTGTATTTATTCTGCTCAAACGGAACCCTGAATGTGAGTTGTGTGGTATCAGGAACCGGGTAATAAACCCTGTTTATTTTGATGGAAACCGTATCGGGAACCAACTGCAGGGGTTTAAAAAAACCTGATTCTACTGTTTCTGTGTAAGTTTTTGATAGCGTACGGCAAACATATCTGTCCTGGATAAGCAACAGGTTCAGCTCATACTTTCCAATGCCCTCCGGTAACTCGCCCATGATGAGCGTGAGTTCTTTTATCCGTTTCCCCTTTATCAGGTTTTTCCGGTAAATTTTATTCTTAAAAAAGGGCTTTAGGAGGACGCCTTTGTTGACGAGGTTGTAATCGATAATGTTTTCCTGCCGGTTGCAGCTATATTGGTCTTTCTGGACAATATCCACGGCAATACCATCTTTTTTATGCCTGATAAGCCTTTTGAAGGTTTTGAAGTCGGACGGATGAAAATAGATTTTATTGTCCTGCACATACAAGTCTTTCTGAAACTGCTCCAGGTTATCATACCTTCTGCACCTGCGGCAGGGCTTTTCTTCGAATTGCCTGATCCTGAATTGCCTGGTGGTAAAAGGAATGGCCATGG
>CAZVAY010000321.1:0-1982 GCA_964625265.1 uncultured Sphingobacteriales bacterium
ATACTTCCGGCCAACCCTGCTAATATGGGCAGCATCATTCCTGTTGTGGCGGTGTTTGAGGTCACTTCTGTCAAAAAAGTCATGAGGGTACAAACTGAAATAATGATCATCAGCAGACTAAATCCTGCCAGTCCGCTAAGTTTAATTTCCAGCCAGGCACTGAGACCGGATTCAACAAAGCCGTAGGCCAGCGCAAACCCACCACCGAACAACAGTACAATTCCCCAGGGCAATTCTTTGATGTCGGGCCATTGCATGAGCGACTGCCTGCCTTGCCGGGATGGTATAACAAATAGTAACATCGAAACAAGAATAGCTGTTGTACCGTCATTAATGAATTTTGATTCAGGGAATAATCCTGACCAGCCGGGAATTTTAAAATGCCCGATTTGAATATCTGCACGGAATACCCAAAGTATAGCGAGACTTACAAATAATGACAGGATAGCTTTTTCCTCAAAGGTAATTTTACCCAGTTCCTGCAATCTGGTTTTAAATATGTCTTTATGAATACTGTTTTTGTCAGCGACCTTTGGTTTAAATAACTGGTACAGGAACAAGAGTGCAATCACAAACAGGATCAACGAAACCGGTGCAGCAAAAAACATCCATTGTGCAAAACTGATCTCAGGTGCTGCAGGATAAATTACATTCAGCATTTTGGCAAGCATCAGGTTGGGTGGTGAACCGGTCAGGGTTGCAATACCACCAATAGAGGCGCTGTAGGCAATACTGAGCAACAACCCCCTGGAATATTTCCTGCTCTGTGCTCCGGGGTTGTTTTCCTCAATCTGGTTGATTACCGATATTAAAATAGGTATCATCATCATGGTGGTAGCCGTATTGGAAATCCACATGGACAGGAAGGCTGTGGCAAGCATAAAACCGAGCATCAGCCGGAAGGGGCTAAGGCCTACAAGGATCATGATATTGAGGGCAATGCGCTTGTGAAGTTGCCATTTTTGCATGGCCAGGGCAATCATAAATCCGCCAATGAACAGAAAAATCACATGGTTGAAATATTGCGTGGAAATAGCTTTTCCGTCAATAACACCGGTAAGGGGAAACAAAATGACGGGCAAAAGAGATGTAACAGCCAGAGGCAGTGCTTCGGTTATCCAGTAGATTGCCATCAGGGCAGCAATGGCCAGGGTAAAATTTATTTTCCTGTTACCGGTTGAAAGAGAAGGTAAAAAGGCTATCAATACAAATAACAAAATACCTGTGATCAGGATTAAATATCGTTTATTGAATTGTTTCAATTTTATTGGGGATGCCAATTGTATCCACTTTAATTCAGGTCATTCATTTTGGTGTCCTACCGTTCTCCTTTCAAAATTAAACAATTTCCCATAAGTATTGGAGATTTTTGCTAAACGACCAAACCAACTTTGATGAGTAACATTTTTAATCCGTCAGGATATTTATAATTTAGCGGCCTGTAATTCAATAGAATTTAATGAGTATGACAGCAAAAACAGGCACTGACCTCGAAAGCTATTTCAGCCGTTTCAGGGGAAAAATCATCGGCATGGATAAGGTTATCGAAACTCCTTATGGAGAAAAAAAACTCCTTTATGCTGACTGGACTGCCAGTTCCCGGCTCTACCGACCGATAGAAGAAAAGATCATTAATGAATTCGGGGAATATGTGGCCAACACCCACACGGAAACCACTACCACCGGCACGGTTATGACACTTGCTTATCATCATGCCCGCGATATCATAAAAAAACATGTCAATGCCAATGACGATGACCTGCTCATTAATGCAGGATCGGGCATGACCACCGTGGTTAATAAACTTCAACGGATATTAGGTATAAAAATTCCTGAAAACCTGCATAAATACACCCATATTCCTGACGATAAAAGACCAGTTGTTTTTGTCAGCCACATGGAACATCACTCTAATCATACCTCATGGCTGGAAACGATTTGTGATGTTGAGGTCATTCCACCTAATTCAAAAGGGCTTATTA
>CAZVAY010000322.1:0-1800 GCA_964625265.1 uncultured Sphingobacteriales bacterium
ATTATAACCAGCGTGTGAACTTTTTCCGTACAATTCTGAAATTGAGCTATACCAGGTTCCGGAAAAACCCGCTGCAAGGGTCATGTTTTCCATATATTTTTGAAACTGGTATTCACCATAATACAGATAATCGGTATTGCCCTGGGCGGTGTTATTCTTATTTTCAATTCTGTAAAAACGGTTTTTCAGGCTTTGTTTTGTGTTGTTTTTTCCCAGGTATTCAATAAACGGATCAACGCTTAATCGTTTTATGTCGTAGGTTTGCATAAATGATGCTGAGGGCTGGTAAACCCCCGTATCCCCATCTTTCCAAAGTAAAAACATGTCTCCTTTTCTGCTGAGATAATTCACATTCACTCCCGCCCTTAGTCCTTCAACTTTCCTGAAGTTATAGGCCATGCCCATGTAAGCATTGTATTTGTCGTTGTTTTCGTTCATTTTGAACCCATCATCGAAATAACCCCCTCCTCCTATTGTCAGGTCAAGATTTTTAACTTTTCGTGAATGATAGAATCGAACGTTTTCAAAAGATTGAACATGAGGCCCCCACCACTTAATTTCTTTTCTTTTCGGGTTTCCGTAAACACCCAAACTGGTGGTTATTTTTGTTTCCGGTTTGTTGGCAGGTGGCCTGGTCCTTACATTGATAACCCCATTCAGTGCTGATGACCCATACAACACCGAACTTGCTCCTTTGATTACCTCGACCCGGGAAATATTATCAACCGGGATAAATTCCCATTTGGCCTCTCCGGAAGCTCCGGTCATCAGGGGCAAGCCATCTACAAGCAGCAATACCCTGCTTCCAACTCCATAGCTGTAACCGCTGCCACCCCGTATACTTACCTGTTCATCGGTAACCATAACCCCGGGTATCTTCTCAATGGCCGTTTCCAGGCTGGTGGTGTTATTTTTAAAAATGAATTCCGGTTTGATAAGCTCCATGGAAACGGTTACGTCCGTTCTTTTTTGTTTGTGCCTTCCGGCAGTAATAACCACTTCATCCAAAATACTGGAAACCGGCTTGAGCTTTATTTTAAGTTCCCTCTTTTGGCCACCCGTGAGGGTTAATTTTTCTGTTTGGGATTCATATCCTACATACGAGAAGGATATTTTATAAGTCCCCGGTTTAACCTGAAATTCGTAGTGTCCTTTTATATCGGTAGACATCCCGGATGTGGCACCATATACAATATTTACACCCACTAAAAATTCCCCGGTTTCTGCATCTTTAACCGTACCCACTACTGTTGCAATTTGAGCAAAAGTATTCAAAATGAGTAAAGTAAAGAAGATTGTTATAAGGTACTTCATCTGCGAATTATAATGCTAAGATAATATAATTCCATAAAAATGCATTATATTCGAATAACTAAATTCATAGCCATGACGAAGCGAATTCTAATGACAATACTTGTTTTGACCTCACTTGGTATTACAAATTCCTATTCTCAGTGCATTCCCGATTCTATTAAATGGCCGGGGATATACCCGGATACCCTGGCTAACCTTGATTCAGCAATTATTGGTGTCCCCTATGAGGTTGTGATGACTGCCGTGATCCCCAAAGACACTTTTGTATTCGGAAAATCCATCCCTGTTGATTCAATCGGAATTGTTTCTTTTAAAGGACTTCCTTATGGCTTCTCTTATGAACCCAATACTACTTCCGGCTATTGGTATGGTGGCACAAATGGTTGCGTAAAAATTAGCGGTATGCCCTATGACACACAAATTGGTGTCTATCCGCTTGATATAACTGTTCGTGCTTTTGTAGGGGGGCTGGTTTCTGATAATGCT
>CAZVAY010000323.1:0-1699 GCA_964625265.1 uncultured Sphingobacteriales bacterium
TAGCGACAGTGTGATTAGCAAAAAGATTAAACCTGATTTTAAAGCATTGGGGCCGAAATACGGCAAAATGATGAAAGCAGTTTCGGGAGCCATCAGCCAATGGACAAAGGATGATATTGACCGGTTGGAAGAATCCGGTTACCTGGAAATTTATATTGATAATAATAAACTAAGGATTAACAGGGAAGAAGTAGAGATCCTGACGGAAGATATTCCGGGATGGCTCGTTGCAAGCGAAGGTAAATTAACCGTGGCTCTTGATATCACCATCACCCCTGAATTGGAAAATGAAGGTTTTGCCAGGGAATTTATAAATCGTATCCAGAATTTGAGAAAGGATAAGGGATTTGATGTAACAGACCATATAAGTTTGGCTGTAGAAAAAGATTCAACGATGGATAAAGTTTTAAATCAATATAAAAAGTATATTTGCAGCGAAACATTAACCGATAAATTTGAACTAACAGACCAGGTTTTGAGCAATGATGCGGATACAATTAGCGTAGAAAATCTGGAATTGAACGTACTGATAAAAAAGATGTAAAATGGCAGAGGTAAAAAACAGATACTCAGACGAAGAACTGGGAGAATTTAGACAGATAATCGAGGATAAACTTGAAAAAGCAAGGAAAGAACTTGATTTTCTGAATGAGTCTATTCTTAACCCAAGTGAAAATGATACTTCAGATACATACCAGGTCAATAAAATGCTGGATGATAATACCTGGGCCATTGAAAAAGAAAACCTTAGCAGGCTGGCTGAAAGGCAAAGAAAATTTATCAATAACCTTGAGAATGCCCTGGGACGGATCAACAACAAAACCTATGGTATTTGCAGGGAAACAGGTAAACTGATTGCTAAAGAAAGATTAAAGGCAGTTCCTCATGCAACCTTGAGCATTGAGGCCAAGCAGAAGCAAAAAAGTTGATGTGAAATACCTGAAGCCTGTTTTATTTATTCTATTCATTTTACTTTTAGACCAGGTTTTTAAGATCTGGGTTAAAAACAATATGTACCTCGGACAGGAAATCCCTGTGTTAGGTAATTGGTTCAGGCTACATTTTACTGAAAACAACGGGTTTGCCTTTGGATTTGAATTTGGCGGAAGGATTGGCAAATTTGTCCTGACTACATTCCGGGTTCTTGCCCTTGTTTTTATTGGGTATATGCTCTATTACACTGTAAAAAAAGATATGCCCCGGGGATTTGTTTACAGCATCGCACTCATTTTTGTCGGTGCCTCTGGCAATATCCTGGATTCAATTTTCTACGGTGTTATATTTAATTATGATACTTTTTTTCATGGCCGTGTCGTAGATATGCTCTATTTCCCGGTTATTGACACCTACTGGCCCGAATGGATGCCTTTCCGGGGAGGACAACATTTGATATTTTTCAGGCCGGTATTTAACCTGGCCGACAGCAGTATCACTATCGGTGTGTTTATCATCTTACTTTTTTACCGCAAAGTCCTGAAAAACTTCTGAAATTTGCCTTATGCTCATTAAGGCATCAAATATTGAAAAGTCCTATGGCGACCTCAGGGTGCTCAAAGGCACTTCAGTAGAGGTAAATAAAAATGAAATACTTGCCATTGCCGGTCCGTCCGGTGCAGGAAAAAGTACTTTGCTTCATATTTTAGGTACAATTGACCGGGCAGATAGTGGAAGCGTAATCATTGATAATACCGATATTTCC
>CAZVAY010000324.1:0-1638 GCA_964625265.1 uncultured Sphingobacteriales bacterium
GCATCCGACGAGTATCGCATACACAGGGAGGTGACTCTATTGTGACAACCCTCTTTTAAAGATTTCCTTGATTTACCCCCTAATTTTAAAGTTGTTTATGGTGACCTGACAAACAAAGAAAGTATTTACCCTGCACTGAAAGGGGTAACTTCTATTTTCCACCTGGCCGGGGCTATTTATCCTAAACGAATAAAAACCCTTTACAGAGTCAATACCGAAGGAACGAAAAACCTGGTGGATGCCTGCATTGATAAAGGTATTGAAAGAATTATTTACATGTCCACTGATTCGGTATGTGGCAGGGGTACCAAAAAGCAACGTGTTTTCAAAGACGGCATTCCGGCATCGCCCTATAAACATTACGGAAATAGTAAGTTCCTGGCAGAAAAATATATCCTGGATAAAACGAAGGAAGGGAAAATCAAGGGAACCTCACTGCGGGGTTTTTGGTTTTTCGGCCCGTTTGCACCTCCCAGGCAAATTGGTTTTTTCAATATGTTCTACCTGCCACGTCAGATTGTTTTTGGCAACGGAAAAAATTACCGTTCCATATCCCATGTTGACAACACGATCCAGGCATTTTTCCGGGCTGAGAATGTTCCTGATACGGTTGGAAAATGGTATTGGATATGTGGGGAGGAATTAAAACTGACCGTAGATGATATCTATTCCACCATTGCCAGGGAATTGGATGTAACCTATAAACCCCTGTATATTCCGGTTTGGATGTGCAAAATAGCCGGCCTCGCAGACTCCATACTGAACTCAATGGGCTACCTGAATTCAACATTACATGCTGCCGGTAAGTTCTATTTCGATATTGCAGGTGATATTAGCTCTGCAAAGGATGATTTTGACTATGCCCCCAGGGTGCAGTTTACTGATGCTGCCAGGGAACTAAAAAAAATGTTGAACCGATGAGGCAAGAAGAAAATACTATCATCCCACGCAACAAAAACTGGTTTGTTGTATATACCAAATCAAGGCATGAGAAAAGAGTGGCTGAACGCTTTGAAGAAATAAACATTGATTATTATCTTCCTGTTCAGACAGTTGTCAAAAAATGGAGTGACCGTAAAAAGAAGATTACGGAAGCAATTTTTAAGTCTTATATCTTTGTACGAATAGGGCTCCTGGAATATGAAAAGGTTTTACAAACTGATAGTGTTGTTGGTTTTGTAAAATTCAGCAAGTATCCTGAAATTGTACCTGTACGGCAGATTGACCTTATAAAGAGAATTCTTGATTCAGATTACGAATTGAATGTGGATGCAGAAAATTATGATACGGGTGATTCGGTAGAGGTCATTTTTGGCCCACTGGCAGGAATTGTAGGTGAACTTGTTGAAATTAAAGGGGCTTCAAGGCTTGTAGTCCATATCGATTCACTGGGAAAAAACATGGTAGTAACCATCCCTGTTAAATATGTAAAAAAAATTAAGGGTACTGAGCTTGAGCAAAAAATTTCTAAATTGCAGCGAAGATTTTTAGGGTAACCAGGTTAAATATGATTTGGCCATTGGATATTTGTTATTACAGTCTGGTTATTTTCGTTCCTTAAATATCATTTATATGGCTGGCACAAAAAAAAGCCTCGCTGTTATTTTCCTGCTACTGATCGTCAGGTTTCAAGCACTT
>CAZVAY010000325.1:0-1622 GCA_964625265.1 uncultured Sphingobacteriales bacterium
AAAGGATATAATGCCTGCTGCAGGTCTGGCTTGTCGTAATAGTTGAGGTTTTTACCATTTGAAACAAATCCAAGCGGGCTTATAGCACCGATAAAAACTTTTTTATAAAACGAATCCACAGAACCAAAAGCCTTTATCATATCATAAATAAACACCGAGGATGTTTCCCTTCGTTTATCCAGGGTATTAGCGATCCCGCAAAAGCTCTCCAGGGCATAAGGGTCGGTAAAGGGAATACCGGTAATACCCGCACCAAAACGGCCTGGGTTGATGCCAAGGAGTAAAATTCTGCTTTGGTTGTCAGCGTACTATTGTTGGTAAAACCTCCTGACAAGCTCAAAAACATTTTTTTTACGATATGGATTCATAACCCCGATGCCCTCCGGCAATTCGGAATTCAGGTCAAGCTGTTTGTAAAATGCAAATATGCGGTCCGAAAGGAGCATAAAACCAGAGGTCTATTGCTCGGTCAGGATCACAGGGAAAGTGGTGGTTTCGTCTGCACGAATGGTACAGGAACCGGTCCCATAATATTTTCCTCCCCCGTATTTGGTGGCGATACATTCGTAATAATAAGTGCCGGGCTGCAGGTCGGGAATGGTAATTACTCCGGCTGCATTGGTCAAAACATCTTTCAGTATCAGGTCGCCCTTGTTCAGTGCAACCTGCGAAGAAGCCAGCGACATCCTTGCAGTATTCACGATTGCCCCCCCTTCAGCATTCAGATATACAGTGGCCTGGAGTGTGCCGTACTCAATCTCATTGTTATTGCAGGAAAATAAGACAGTGGAAACCAAGGTGAGAACAACAATAATTTTTTTCATAAAATCTTTCAATTACCCTTTAAATTCAATAATTCTGAGGACGCCAAAATAAGTACACAGGTTGTTTCAATAAAATGTTTTTTAACACATTCTTTGTGGAAAAAGTTTTCCTGACTTTGATAATGTAAAAAGTTGACAGCTACGAACATCTTACATCATTTTTATCATTTTTCTCCTCGTATCATCACGTTTTGTTTGATTTCTAATGATACACGATTACTTTGAATCTCATCTTGTCATCCCGTAATCCTGTTTGCAGTTATAAATGAAGTAACCAAATCGTTGGGTGTCCATTCGAAGTAATGGTGAACTGATTGGATTCCGGGTGGTAAATCACTTTCCGGTACTTCCGGATTTTTTGCTGGTTCATTAAGGAGCTCCTTTCGAATAGCTACTGGCAGGTTATTTTCATCAGCCAGCTTCAGGCTGTCGGCTACCACCACCACAGGTAGCCCTTTTCTTTTTGCTGCCAGAGCAATGGCATAGGTTCCGCATTTGTTCAGGAAACGGTCAGGGAAAATACAATCGGCACCCAACAGCACCAAACCGGTATCATGCAAAACAGGCGAAAAAGCAATATCTTCAATAAGCACCACTTCAATCCTATGCTGTGCAAGGGTTTTGGCCTGTAAAAGCCCCTCTTTAGCCGGCCTGCCAATTGTTTGATAAACCTTTAACCTGAAGTGCTTTCTGAGCTCAATGAGTTGCTCCGTTACTGTCGAACTGTTGGAATGGACTAACAATGTCAGTATTTTTCCGGTTACAAATTGCTGATAAAAAGACACATTAACTACAGGG
>CAZVAY010000326.1:0-1559 GCA_964625265.1 uncultured Sphingobacteriales bacterium
AACTGAAAACAAAAGAAGAAAGTCTACATCAACCTTCAACACGAAAATGGTTTTGGAGGCACTAAACAACCGATACACGATTTAGGTAATTTTTGATATTTCGAACTAACCCTGTCATTGGTTTCAGCTTATTGATGCCACAATTAAAGAGAACTCAATTAGAGATAATTGCCTCCTGGCTCATGCATGCAAAGAGTGTAAAATTTACCCGGATAACTTTTCCAGTACCTCTTTTAGTTTTTCCGGTTGGAAGGGTTTTGATAAAAAATCGTTCATGCCTACCTGCAGGCAACGGTCGCGGTCTTCCTTTCTTACATTGGCTGTTACAGCAATGATGGGGATGGCATTTTGGCGTTTTTCCTGTTTTTCAATTGTCCTGATGGTTTTGGCAGCTTCCACACCGTCCATTTCCGGCATTGACAGGTCCATCAAAATCAGGTCAAAGTTACCCGATACGAATTTTTCTACCGCAACTTTTCCATTATCCGCCACGGTCACTTTATGGCTCATCATTTTCAGCAATGTGGTGGCTACGCGTTGGTTTACCAGGTTGTCTTCGGCTAATAAAATATTCAGTTCCTTGTGTTTTTTCCCGTTTTTCAATTCCTTTGTTTTATCCTGGCCCGGCTCAAGCGCAGCTTTGTCTGATATTTCAAGGTTCAGCGTGTACCAGAATGTTGTTCCTTTTCCTTCTTCACTTTCCACCTGTATGGTTCCTCCCATTAGTTCTATCAGGTTTTTGGCTATGGCAAGCCCAAGTCCTGTCCCTCCGTACTTGCGGGTTGTTGACGAGTCGGATTGAGTAAAGGGTTCAAACAACTTTTCTGTCGTTTCTTTTTTCATTCCAATGCCGGTATCGCTGACCTCAAAATAGAGTTTGGCAACTCCGTTCATTTCAGCTAATTTCTTAAGGCTAAATGTAACTTCACCTTTTTCAGTGAATTTAATAGCATTGTTAACCAGGTTGATCAGAATTTGTTTTACACGTACCTGGTCTCCTTTGACAAAGGCGGGGACATCTTCCCGGATGAAAAATGTCAGCCCAATATTTTTTTTATCGGCTTTTTCTTTCAGCATACGAATCACCGATTCCATTTCATGATGAATGCTGAAAGTTGTGTTTTCCATGTCCAGTTTTCCTGAGTCAATCTTTGAGAAATCCAAAACATCATTAATGATTTCCAAAAGAGTGTTCCCCGATTCGATAATAATATTAAGGTTTTCCTTTTGTTTGTTGTCAAGTTTGCTTTTCTTGAGGATATTGGCCATACCTATGATACCGTTCATGGGGGTTCGTATCTCGTGGCTCATTGTGGCCAGGAACTGTCCTTTGGCCACATTTGCTGCATCGGCTTCTTCCTTGGCCTTTGCCAGGGCAAGGCGGTCTTTATGGGTTTGTGTAATATCCCTGCTGATACCAATGATCCCGAGTACCTGTCCTTTTCCATCAGTAAAGTAAGTCTTCAGTGTATTGAGGTATACTTTTTTTCCGTCAGGATAGGTCTCCCACATTTCAAACGTCAGGGTTTTTTTCTCTTCGAGGATTTTTTTATCGCTAA